>NZ_JBILJQ010000089.1:0-18854 GCF_044377145.1 Aquimonas sp. | reverse complement strand
GCGAACGCTTGACGCAGTATCCAGAACGAAACGCTTTACGTACCTTCAAGACGACCTGAGCGACACTTGCACCCATGCACGTATCTCGAATCCAGTCTGTGGCAATCGTCGGCGCGGGCATCACCGCTGCCGCCCTTGCCGAGCGGCTCAGCCAGCACGGCATCGACGTGGATCTCTACGAGAAAGCTCGCGGAGCGGGCGGACGCTTGACTACCCGACGCGCGGGAGCTGCCCTGTTCAATCACGGCTGTCCAACCAGCGCGATCGTCAAAGCCGGGCGGACCGGAGCTGACGGCCTTGAGACACCTATCCACTCAGCATTGCAAGGCCAATCATCGTCGGACACGTCGACATCGACCTTTCTCGCGGCCAACAGCGTCGTCAAGAACCTCGTCGCAGCGAGGAGGGTGCGCTACGAATCGAGCGTCGCCCGAATCGAAAAACACGGAAACCTCTGGCGGTTGCTGGCAAGCTCAGGAGAAGTACTCGGTAGCGCAGCAGCGGTCGTGCTGACCCTGCCTGTGCCTCAAGCACTCCAGCTGGTGCCCGACACCATGGCCGAATGGCAACAAGCATTGGCGCCGGTCCAATACTCCGCCTGTTGGACCGCGATGTTCTGCACACCTGAGCCCCCGACGCCTGATCCAGCCATCATCAGTCGACTCACTCGCGGCCACATCGATCCAGACGCAGAACTGGCGGGCTGCAGCGCCTGGGTCGCGCACGCCACACCCGAGTTCAGTCAAGCTCACCTCGAGCACAGCGCCGACCAGGTCTTGCCTCTACTGATCGACGCCTGCGGCCTACAGCTCAAGCAAACCCGCCTCACCCAGACCCATCGATGGCGCTACGCAATCTGCCTTGAACCGATCTCCGTGAGCGCCCTCTGGGATGCAAAACACAGCATCGGCATCGCCGGCGACGCCTTTGGCACCCACGACAACTCGCTCGAACGCGCGCTTCGGTCAGCACAGGCATGCGCTCAACGGATGCTGAACACTTATTCAGGCGATTGCGGGGCTTGACCGCCCTGGCCTCTTGTCGAATTCTCTCGGCAACCCCACCTCTGGACGTCCAGGCCGAAACCAGGTCCTCAAGCCATGTTCAACGATTCCTCCGTCAGCGCGTCAGCAACTCCGCAATCTGCTGGTGTCGGCAGCTCTCCCAGCGGGTGTCCCTGCGGAACCGGGCGTACCTACGCGAAATGTTGTGGCCCTCTGCACGCGGGCGAGCCCTCTGCTGACGCGCTCAGCCTTATGCGTTCGCGTTACTCGGCCTATGTCTACAAGTTGTCCAGCTATCTGTTGGACACTTGGCATCCGACTACCCGTCCACCCACGTTGGACCTTGCAGACCGACCGGGGCTGCGTACCAACTGGCTGGGTCTGCAGGTGATCTCACACCGCATCATTGATCCCCAGCGCGCCGAGGTAAGTTTCATCGCGCGGGTGAAGGTCGGTGGCGGACCCGCGCAGCGGATGACCGAACGCAGCAGGTTCCTGATGGAAGACGGCCGCTGGTTCTACGTGGATGGTGAAGTGGGTCCGAAGTAAGCTTCAATGAAAACTGACCGCCCGACGCCGGCAGCGCTTACGCCGGCACTGCAGGCGGACATACGCGCGCGCTACCAGAGCCTCCGTGAGAACATCGGCGGCTTTATTCAGCGCCCCGCGCAGCGCTATCTGATTGCCGCGATTGCTCGCGCGCTTGCCGAGCACGGTGGCGTGTTGGTGGCTGAAGCCCCGACCGGCACCGGCAAGTCGCTGGCGTACCTGCTCGCGGCGCTGCCGTTGGCTCTGTCAATGGAACGCAAGCTGGTGGTCGCGACCGCCACCGTCGCACTGCAGGAGCAGTTACTGGATCGCGACGTTCCGGCATTTCTCGCTGCGACTGGGATCGAAGCACGCACCGTTCTAGCCAAAGGCCGGCAGCGCTACGCCTGCAACCGCAATCTGCACGAGTTGGTGCGGCAGGACGCCGAAATTCCCCAGGGTGGCTTTGACTTCGGCCAATCGGCAACAGCAGCAAGTTGGCCACGCCCTCCAAAAGCCGGTGAAGTGGAAAGCCTCAGTCGGCTGTTGGACGCACTCGAGGCCGGACGGTGGAACGGCGACATCGACAAGGCGCCGGAACCCATCAATGACGACAGTCGACGCCTGATCACCACCAGCGCTGGAGGCTGCAGCAACCGGCGTTGCCCACACCTTTCGCGCTGTCCGTTTGTCATCGCGCGTAATCAACTACAGGAAGCGCAGCTGATCATCGCCAATCATGATCTGGTGCTCGCCGACCTCAGTCTGGGCGTGGATGAGGACGGCTCCGGCGGGGTGTTGCTGCCAAAGCCTTCTGAGACCCTGTACGTATTCGACGAGGCACACCAGCTGCCCGACAAGGCGATTGGCCGCGGCAGCGCCGAGGTGAATCTCGCCGACGCACGTCGACGGCTGGCGCGAGTGGCGGCGCCGATGCGTGCGGTGTATCTGCAGACCGGAAAGGAACGAATCGGTCGGCTGCGCGCCGAAGAGCTCGACGCCGCGCTGGACGCGAGCGAGTCCGAACTGGATGCGCTGCACACCGAACTCGATCAGGCCTGGCCACCCGGCGAAGGCGAACAAGCCCCGATCTGGCGCGCGAGCCTTGGGCAAATCCCCGAGGCCTGGCGACAGCGCGCCGAAGCGCTGCATGTGCACTCGCAAGCCCTGACCCGATGGTTGCCGATGGCGATAAAGGCAGTGCTCGAGGGTGACTTGCCGCCTGAGCGCCGAGAGACTCTGGCGCGCGAACTCGGCATGGCTAGCGAGCGACTGAACGCTCAAGTCGATCTGTGGTGGATGTGGGCGCAGGAAGACAGCGCTGATCACGTGCCCACCGCGCGTTGGGTCGAACGCACGGCGGAGGGTGCCATCGCCTGCCATGCGTCAGCGGTTTCCGCAGCGCCGGTGCTGCGTCGCCTGCTGTGGAATCAGGCTGCAGGCGTGGTGCTCACCTCAGCCACACTCAGTCTCGGCGGAGATTTTCGCAACTACGCCGGCATGGTCGGCTTGCCGCAGCATGCCGAAACACTCGCGCTGCCGTCGCCGTTCGATCTGCAGGCTCAAGCCCGGCTGCAGCTACCGCGGTTGTCGGCGATGCCGGATGACCGCGACGGGCACGCGAGGGAGATCGTGGCTTGGCTCGAACAAGGGCTGGACTGGACCAGCGGTAATCTGGTGCTGTTCACTTCCCGCGCAAAACTGGAGCAGGTGCTCGCTGCGATCGCACCCGCGCGGCGACAGCGCATTCTTGCGCAGGGCTCACGCAGCAAATCGACCCTGTTGAGCGCGCACGCCGCAGCGATCAAAGCAGGTCTCGGCAGCACACTGTTCGGGCTGGCCAGCTTTGGCGAAGGGCTCGATCTGCCGGGGAAACTCTGCGAGACGGTGGTCATCACCCAGCTGCCATTCGCCGTTCCCACCGACCCGGTCGGCGCGACCTATGCCGAGTGGCTGGAGTCCAAAGGTCGCAATGCCTTTGTCGAAGTCACCATCCCGCAGGCGACGCGGACGCTGATCCAATACTGCGGTCGGCTCATTCGCAGCGAAGCCGATCAGGGGCGAATCGTCATCCTTGATCGGCGCTTGATCAACAAGCGCTACGGCGCGCGCATGTTGGCCGACCTGCCCGATTTCCGGCGCGAAATCGAAGCCTGAACCCGCCGAGCCGTGGCCTCGCGCTGCTGGAGTCGGCGATCCACCTGAACTGCGGTGGAAGTCCAGAGCGATCAAACCCCGATGCTTCCCTCGCTGCAGAGTGCCGCTGCGCTGGCGCTGATCTTGCAGGCTCCTCGCCTGCCCGCACCGTGCGAGATTGGTCATCAACAACAAGCACCGCCCACCGCCGCCGCAGAAGGCCGAACCCAGCGCGGCGCTGGCCCAGCTCGCGCAGGCGCTGGCGGCTCCTTCGCTGGAAGAGCTCGGCAAGTATCTGGTCGGCTTGCAGACCGGCACCGGTGAAGCGCAAACGCGGCGGTTGCTGTATTCCCTCCACTGGCCCGATGGTGTGATCGGCGTGCCCTCGGGTCCCTTGAGGTCCGAGGATCAAGCGCTCGCTGAGGCGGCTTTGCACGCGTCGAACGGCGTCGCCATCGATGGAGGCCGCGGCCAGGAAGCCGTCGTGCTGACAGCGCATTCGGGCGGTGGCGCCGTCGTGCTGCTGCAAAGTGCGAAATGCCCCTTGGCGATGCCGGGGTGGACCCCCGACATGCTGCGAGAACTGCTTGGCGCGCGTCTGCATGAGCTGATCGAGGTCAGCGTATTGCAGGAGCGCGTGCGCCAACTGGAACGCGCAGAACAGCTGCAGCGCGCGCTGTTCGCCATCACCGACATGGCTGCCTCAGATCTTGATCCCGCCGAGATGCTCCGCGGGCTGCATCAGATCGTCGGTAGCCTGATGTACGCCGAAAACTTCTACATCGCGCTGTACGAATCGCGATCAGAGACGGTGCAGTTTATCTATTTCGCCGACGCCAACGATTCGGCGCTGGCCGTCGAATTGCATCACTCCCAGCCGCTTCAAGCGATGCGGCATCGACTGACCTGGCACGTGCTCACCAGCGGCCATGCGCTCCGGGGCTCCCTTGCAGAAATCGAACAGCAGGTCAGCGGGCCTCTGCAGCGCTTCGGTACCGATTCATACAGCTGGTTGGGTGTGCCAATGCTGGCGAACGGTGAAGTCCGCGGCATGTTGGCGGTCCAGACCTACACCGAGGCCATCCACTTCAGCGCTTCCGATCAAGCGCTGTTGTCCTTCGTGGGCAGCCACATCCTGACGGCGCTGGAGCGCCGCCACTCGCGAGCCGAACTGGAGGCCCTGGTCGACGCCCGGACCCAGGAGCTCGCCGCCGCCAACAGCGTGCTCACCCGTGAAGTCTTCGAGCGCGAGCGTGGCGAAACCCTGCAGGCCGCGCTGTACCGGATTGCCGAGCTTTCCGGTCAGGACATCGGCCTCCCCCAGTTCTGTGCCTCACTGCACGCCATCGTGGGCGAATTGATCCAGTCACAGAACTTCTACATCGCCCTGCTCTCGGAGGACGGCGGCACGCTGAACTTTCCCTACTTTGTGGATGAACGGCCCGGTGCTCCGGTGTCGCGCCCGATGGGCAACTCGATTACCGAGTACGTGATCCGGCAAGGCCGACCCCTGCTGGTGGATCGAGAGGCGATCGCGGAGCTTGTCGCCGAGGGCAAGTGTGAGGTCAAGGGCGATGTCGCCTTGTCCTGGCTCGGTGTTCCCCTGATAGGCAGCGAGGGCGTGCTGGGCGCGGTGGTGGTGCAGAGCTATCGTGAGGCCATCACCTACGCAGTCACTGATCAAAGCCTGCTGGCCTTTGTGTCGTACCACATTGCCACCAGTCTCGAACGCCAGCGTGCGGCCGCCGCTCTGCGCGCTTCCAACCTGCTGCTGGAGCAGCGCGTTGAACAGCGCACCCGCGAGCTGCGCAAGCAGATCGCAGCGCGCGAGGCCATCCAGGCGCAGCTGGAACATCAGGTTCTGCACGATGCATTGACCGGCCTGCCCAACCGCGGCTACCTGCGTGATCGGCTTTCGCGCGTGCTGGGTCGCGTACGCCGGCATCCCGAGCACCGCTTCGCCCTGCTGTACCTTGATGTCGATCGCTTCAAGATCATCAACGACAGCCTTGGGCATTCGGCCGGCGATGAAGTGCTGAAGGAAGTCTCACGCAGGTTCTTGGGCTGCGTGCGCGAAAGCGATGTGGTGGCGCGCCTGGGTGGCGATGAGTTCGCGATCCTGCTGGAAGAATTCGAAGACTTCGATACTCCAGCCATGGTCGCGCAGCGCGTCATCGATGCCATGGCCGCGCCTATCAATCTGCTGGATAGCACGGTGCAGCCCTCGGTGAGCGTCGGCATCGCCATGGGCAGTGTCGACACCGCAAGCGGTGAGGAGCTGCTGGGCGCCGCCGACACTGCGATGTATCGGGCCAAGAGCGCTGGCCGCAACCGGTTCCAGCACTTCGAGCAGGGGCTTGATCTGGCCACCAAGGCCCAGCTGGCGCTTGAGCTCGATCTTCGCCAGGCGCTCGCGCGCGAAGAATTCGAACCGTTTTTCCAGGCCATCGTCGACCTCGCCAGCGGACAGATCGTGGGTTTCGAGGCGCTGATGCGCTGGCGGCATCCGCGCCGCGGCCTGCTATCGCCGGCCGACTTCCTGCAGGTCGCCGAAGACAGCGGCATGATCGAAGCCATCGACTGGCAGGTGTTCAGGGGCGCCTGCCGGGCGCTGGCCGGCCTGTGCGGCGACGCGACCTTCGTGACCCTCAATGTCTCACCACGCCACTTCGGCAGCGACGATTTCGCCGAGCGCCTGGTGGCGCTGATCGAGGCCGAAGGCCTGCGGGCGGGCCGCGTGCACATCGAACTCACCGAGGGCACCCTGCTGCGCAATCCCGAGCGCGTGCGCGCTGCGCTGGAACGCCTGCACGCGCGCGGCGTACTGACCGCCCTGGACGACTTCGGCACCGGCTATTCCTCGTTGAGCTATCTGCACCAGTTCCCGCTGCAGATGCTCAAGATCGACCGCGCCTTCGTCACCCCGCTAGGCGAAGGCGGGGCGGGCAGCGGCGAGGCGATCGTCGCAGCTATCCTGGCGATGGCGCGCGCGCTGGACCTCGAAGTGGTGGCAGAGGGCATCGAGACCGAGGCGCAGCGTCAGCGGCTGCTGGAAATGGGCTGCCGGTTGGGCCAGGGCTATCTGTTTGCGCGGCCGGCACCGGTCAGCAACCTGCAGAAGGCGATCCTCGCATCGCGTTGAGGGCGAGCAGGAAACACTGCGGCTCCTGTCCGCTGGCCTCCGCTCATGTCCTTGATCCTCGATCTGCTCCATCCCGCAACAGCCCTGGTTACAGGTGCCAGTAGTGGTATCGGGCTTGCAGTCTGCCGCCAACTGCTGGCCCGCGACGACGTCGCCGAGGTGTTCGCGGTTTCGCGCAGCGCCACCAGTGCAGCCGCCCTGTCGACGCTTGCGGCGGAGCACCCCGGTCGTCTGCACTGTATCGCTGCGGATCTGACCGAGACTTCAGGCCGCCAGCACATCGCCGATGAAATCGCAGCGCGAACCTCCAGCCTGCAGCTGCTGTTCAATGCCGCCGGTCTCCTGCATGACCAGGGCTTGCAGCCGGAAAAATCCCTGCAGCAACTCCAGCTTTCGGCCCTGCAGCGCAGCTTCGAGTTGAACACCTTCGCGCCGATTCTGCTGGTGCAGGGCCTGCTCCCTCTGCTTGCAGCGGGCCAGCCGGCGGTGATCGCCAACCTTTCGGCGCGGGTCGGCTCGATCAGCGACAACCTGCTGGGTGGCTGGTACACCTACCGCGCCGCCAAGGCCGCGCAGAACCAGCTGTTTCGCACCCTCGCCGTCGAGATGAAACGTACTCATCCACGCACCGTCTGCCTGCAGCTGCATCCGGGTACGGTCGACACGCCGCTATCCTCGCCCTTCAAGGCGCGCGTGCCGGCGGGGAAGCTGTTCAGCCCTGAGTACGCCGCAGAACAGCTGCTCGCGGTAATTGCAGGCGCAGGCCCCGCCCACAGTGGCCGCTTCTTCGCCTACGACGGCAGCGAGATTCCCTGGTAATCGTGGCCACACGGCGCCCGCAATTGCCCTGCAGTTCATCCAGTCCCCGGCACCCTGCGCGGATGCCCAAACACATCTCCATACGCGCCGTGCTGCTACTGAGCGCCTGCGCCGCGAACGCCTCCGCGGCCGATCCGAAGCCCGTCTCCATCGACACCCGTGCCTGTCTGCCCGAGCTGCGCGCGCGCGCAGCGGACCAGGATCTACCGGCCTCACGCTTCGATGCGCTGCTGGCCGGCGTCGAGCCCGATGCCAGCGTGCTCGAACTGCTGAACGCGCAGCCCGAGTTCGTGACCCCGATCTGGGACTACCTCGCCGTGCTGGTCGACGAAGAACGCGTGACCGATGGCCGCGCACGTCTGACCGAGAACGCCGAGCTGCTGGCCCGGATCGAGGCCGAGTACGGCGTCGACGCCGCCAGCGTGGTCGCGGTCTGGGGCGTGGAGAGCAACTACGGCCAGGACCTCGGTGGCCGACCGCTGCTGAACTCGCTGTTGGCGCTGTCCTGCGCCGGACGTCGGCAGGGCTTCTTCCGTGGCGAGCTGCTTGCCCTGCTCAGGCTGCTGGATACAGGCGACCTCGTGCAGAAATCGGGCGCGCCCCTGGTGGGCTCGTGGGCGGGAGCGTTCGGGCAGACCCAGTTCATGCCCTCGACCTATCAGCGGGTCGCGGTCGATTTCGACGGCGATGGCCGTCGTGATCTGATCACGAGCACGGCAGACGCCCTGGCCTCAACCGCGCGCTATCTGCAGCTGTCGCGCTGGCGCTCCGGTGAGCCCTGGGGCTTCGAAGTGAAACTGCCACCCGGCTATACGTCAGGCGCTGGCCGCAAGGCGACCGAGTCCATCTCGACCTGGTCCGCGCGCGGCCTGCTGCGCGCGGACGGGAGCGCCTTGGCGGGGGGCGATGCACCCGCAGAGCGCTCAGCGGGTTTGCTGCTGCCCGCCGGCCGCGAGGGCCCGGCCTTTCTGGTGTTTCGCAACTTCGAGGCCTTCTACAGCTACAACGCCGCTGAAAGCTACGCGCTGGCGATCGCGCATCTGGCCGATCGGCTGCGCGGTGGAGAGAGCTTTGTCGGCGCCTGGCCGACACCGGATCCCGGCCTGTCACGGGCGCAGCGCCGCGAGCTGCAGAGCCTGCTGATCGCGCGCGGCCACGACATCGGCGAGATCGACGGTCGCCTCGGCGCACGCAGCCGCGAAGCGATCAAGGCTGAACAATTGCGTCTGGGATGGGAAGCCGACGGCCGCGCCGGGCAGAAGCTCCTTGGAGCGCTGAGCGAGGCGCACAGCCCGTAGGTCGAGGTCTGGTCTTGGCGGGTCGTGGGCGCCTTTCGGAGGTCACCTCAAGCAGTTGAACCGCGAGAGCGGGATCAGCGCCGCGTAGCGCCGAAGCGCGCAAACACTGCGCCGCCGAGGGTTCCCACGAGCGTGAACAGCGCTATGCCCAGCACGCCGCGCGCGCCCGCAATCACGCTCATGCCGAGCACGGTCTGCATCAGCAGCAGAGTGGTCAGGATCGCAGCGCCGCCGGCGACCGCATGCAGCCACGGTCCGACGCGCTGCGCGTAGCGGCGGATCAGACCGGCAACCGCGAAGGCGATCAGAAAGCCCGCGGCGACGATGGCCGCATAGGTCGGCGCGAAGCCCAGCAGGTCGTGGCCGATCGCGCTCAAGCGAGTTGCGAACGGAACCTCGGCGCCCATCGCTGCGAGCTCGGCGTGGACGCGGAGGGTCTGGACCATGCTCGACACTGCCGCCGTGACGATCACGGCCAGCACAAACCCGAGCAGGCGACGCATCAGCGCGGCCCGCCCGGCATACGCGAAGCGTTTGGCTTACTCGCCCAGCGCCTCACGCATGAACTCCGGCAGCACCAGCGCGGCGCGGTGGATGTCGACGTTGTAGTAGCGGGTCTTGAAGGTCTTGCTCTGCGCGCCGCGCTCGCGGAAGCCGGCGATCTCGCCGCCCTTGCGCGCCAGCGTGCAGCTCCACCAGCCGGTGGGGTAGCAGGGCTGCGGAAACGGCAGGGTGCGGACGTCGGCGAAGCCCGCAGCGGTGAGGTGGTGGCGCATCGCCTTGATCAAGCCGATGTGGCCCAGCGGCGACTCCGACTGCTGCACCAGCATGCCGCCAGGTCGCAGCGACTTCAGACAGGACACGTAGAAGGCTTCGTTGAACAGGCCTTCGGCGGGGCCGACCGGATCGGTGGAATCGACGATCACCACGTCGACGCTCTCCGGCGCCAGCTCCTTCATGTACTTGATGCCGTCGTCCCACATCAGGTGGGCGCGCGGATCGGCGTTGGAATCACACAGTTCGGGGAAGTACTTTTCCGCCATCCGGGTGACCTGCTCGTCGATATCGCACTGCACAGCCGACTCGACTTCCTTGTGTTTCAGAACTTCGCGCAGGGTGCCGCAGTCGCCGCCGCCGATGATCACCACGCGCTTCGGATTGCTGTGGGTGAACAGCACCGGGTGCGACATCATCTCGTGATAGAGGAAGTTGTCGCGGGTGGTCAGCATCACCGCCCCGTCGATCAACATCAGATTGCCCCAGTCGGTGGTCTCGAAGATCTCGATCTTCTGGAACGGCGACTGCACCTCATCGAGTTTCTGCGTCACCCGGAAGCCGATCGACGAACCGGTCGGTTCGAAGTTCTCGTAGAACCAGGTGGGCGTGCTGCTCATGCGGATGTCCAGCTTCTTGGGATGGGGGCGCGCGATTGTACCGGATGGGCACCAGCCCAGACCCTCCGATGCCCATGCCACCGCCGGCCGTCCGTCGCGCATCAGGTCACTTCAGTCCGCCGTTGCCTGGGTCGGCATCACTTCAAGGCGTCGCGGCTGCCCTGGCCGGCAGCTCCAGTCGCGCGCCCTGCATCCAGTCGAGCAGGCTGGTCGCCTGCGCGCCGGGCTCGGCACGGCCGCGCGCGTGGGTCCACGCCGGCGCCACCTGCACGCTCGCACTCAACAGCCGGGTTGCGCGCAGCGCGGCCTCGCGCCGCTCGGGTGCCAGGCGGCGCACCACCATCAGCAGCACACCGTCGCGCAGCGGTCGCGCGGCGTGGTGCTCGCCGAGGCCGGTAGCGTCGTCGAGAAACCAACTCAAGGTTTCGGTGGCGGGGTCCCAGCTTGGTGCGAACGCTGCGCTGCCAAGACTGCGTCCGCTGCCATCCGGGAGTGCCGCACCGGCAAGCCCGGCCAGCACCGCGTCCAGATCCTCGTCCGCTGCCGCCAGCGGCAGATAGCCGACCGGTAGAAAGCGCAGCTCCACGGCCCAGCCCGAGGCGCGGCCAAGATCGACATCTTCGTGGCTGATCCAGCCCAGCGTGCCAGGCTCCAGGCTCAGGCCGCGCAGGCGCGCGATCCGGTGCAGACGATTGGCCATCACCATGCGCCAGCGCGAGGGCAGCTGCAGTTTCGAGTGCGCAGCGTCCAGCTTTATCTCGCCGTAGTGATAGGACAGCGCCGCTGCAGCCTGGGCCAGCTCAACGGCCGGATCGATCGGAACTGCAGGCGCTGCGGCAGGCGCGCCGAGGCCGGCGCTGTCCGTTTCCGGAGCACTGGCAGTCGGCGCCGAGCTGCGGTCGGGCTTTGGGCTGGGGTCGTCGGCACTGACCGAGTCCAGATCGACATTGCGGCGCAGTTCGATCAGCTGCGCATGCAGCACCGGATCCTCATCCGCGATCAGTGCCAGCTCTTCATCGCTCATTTCGTTGGCGACTTGCTGCATCGCGCTGTCGACGCCGTCTTTCATCATGAAGAACGCGATCACCGAGGCCAGCACCGCGCCGAAGAACGGCACCCGGATATCGTTGTCCGGGTCGCCCCAGCCGCGGATCAGGTAGACCAGCGACACCGGCCAGAACACGAACGTAACGAAGGCCATCAGCACGCTGGTACGGGCGATCTTGATGACGACCCACATCATCAGGACGAAGGCGATGCCCCAGAACAGCATCGCTGAACCCATGCTTCCGGCGCCGTCCATCAGCGCTCACCCTTGCAGGTGGGGAGCGGTCGGAACCCTGCGCGTGCGCGGAGGATGAATTCAGGGAAGGTGTATTCGATTCGCATGGACAGGCCCAGGAAATGGCGGCGGCCGAATAGTGCGTTGCAAAACGCCCAAGCGTCCACTGCTGCTGCCCGCCAAATGCGCCGGATGCGCCGCCGCGGAATCACGGACAGCGGCCCCCGGGGCGCTAAACTATGCGCCGTCTTCTTCATTGCCCCCGGAGCCCGCCGCCCATGAGCGAGTGGTCGATCGATCGCGCCCGTCGCACCTATTCCGTCCCGCACTGGGGCGAAGGCTATTTCGACATCGATGCCGAGGGCGGTATCCAGGTGCTGCCGCGCGGCGCTGAAGGCAGCGCCTTCAGCTTGCCCAAGGTGGTCGACGAAGCCCTGGCCTCGGGCTGCAAGCTGCCGCTGCTGCTGCGCTTTTCCGACATCCTTGGGCATCGGCTGGGGCGTCTGCAGGCGGCGTTTGCGCAGGCCATGGGCGAGCTCAACTACGCCGGCGGCTACACCGCGATCTATCCGATCAAGGTCAACCAGCACTACGGGGTGGCCGGCGAGCTGGCCGCGCACGGCGGTGCAGGCTTTGGTCTGGAGGCTGGCTCCAAGCCGGAGTTGATGGCCGTGCTGGCGCTCTCGCGGCCCGGCGGCGTGGTGATCTGCAATGGCTACAAGGACCGCGAGTACATCCGCTTGGCCTTGATCGGCCGGCGGCTGGGCCTTGAAACCTACATCGTGGTCGAGAAAGCCTCCGAGCTCGAACACATCATCCAGGAGTCGAAGTCGCTGGGCGTGCGGCCGGGCCTCGGTGTGCGCATGCGGTTGGCCAGCCTCGGCGCCGGCAAGTGGCAGAACTCGGGTGGCGACAAGGCCAAGTTCGGGCTGTCGCCGCGCCAGCTGCTCGATCTGGTCGAGCGCCTGCGCGGTGCCGACATGCTCGACTGCCTGGAGCTGCTGCATTTCCACATGGGTTCGCAGATCTCCAACGTGCGTGACTTCGCCTCGGGCATGCGTGAGGCCACGCGCTACTTCGTCGAAGTCAGCAAGCTCGGCGCCAACATCCGCTACATGGATGTCGGCGGCGGCCTCGGCGTCGACTACGAAGGCACCCGCTCGCGCGGCAGCTGCTCGATCAACTACGGGCTCGACCAGTACGCCAGCACCATCGTGCAGCCGCTGGCCGAGGCCTGCGTTGAACACGGCCTCACTCCGCCGCGGGTGATGACCGAATCCGGCCGCGCACTGACCGCGCATCATGCGGTGCTGGTCGCCAATGTCTCCGAAGTCGAGCCCGCGCCCGAGGGTGCGGTGCCGACCGCTGCGGCCGACGAGCCGACGGTCATCCGCCATCTGCGTGAAACCCACGCGGCACTGGACGAGCGCCCGGCGCTGGAGCTCTACCACGAGGCCCAGCACTACCAGGCCGAGGGCCAGGCGCTGTACGCGCTGGGCCAGGTCGATCTGGCCCAGCGCGCCACCATCGACGACCTGTTCTACGCCATCGCCCAAGGCGTGCGCGCGCGTTTGGACTACGCCGAGAAGGGCCATCGTGCCGTGCTCGACGAACTCAACGAACGTCTGGTCGACAAGTACTTCGTCAACTTCTCGGTGTTCGAGTCGATCCCGGATGTGTGGGCGATCGATCAGATCTTCCCGATCGCACCGATTCATCGACTGAACGAACGCCCCGAGCGCCGCGGCATCATCGCCGACCTGACCTGCGACTCCGATGGTCAGGTCGAAACCTATGTCGACGACGGTGACCTCGATACCAGCCTGCCCCTGCACGTGCCGCGTGCGGGCGAGAGTTATCGCCTTGGCATCTTCATGGTCGGCGCCTACCAGGACACCTTGGGCGATATCCACAACCTGTTCGGCGATACCGATGCGGTGAACGTGCGCCTGACCGGTGCCGGCCACACCATCGAGCGCAGCCGGCGCGGCGACACCGCCGACGTGATGCTCGATTACGTTGGCTACAGCCTGTCGGATCTGCGTCGCCGCTACGGCGCGATGGTGTCGGCCGCGCAACTGCCGGCGGATGAAGCGTTGCGCCTGTCGGCAGCGCTTGAGACCGGGTTGACCGGTTACACCTACCTCGCCGACGAAGCCAACGGCTGATTCCAGATAGGTGATGCAGTCGCCTGCCTGCAACGGCGGGGCGACTGTTGCTGGCATGAAATGCCGCGCAGGCCTGAACCGTTGCCGCGCCGCGCGGGATAGCATGGTTAACCCTCGCGGCAGTGCGCGCATCAATGCATCTCGCCGCCACCCACTGGCGCGACTAGACGGATGCAGATGCGGCCACCCTCGCTGTTGCGCTCAACCTGGAACGAGCTGCGCCGCCGCAAAGTGACGCGCGTCGGTGCGCTGTACGCCGTGGTCGCGTGGCTGGTGCTGCAGATCGCCGAGATCACTTTCGACCCGCTCGGCCTGCCGCCCTGGGCATTGACCTGGACCGTACTCGGCGCCGTGCTCGGCCTGCCCGTCGCGCTGGTGCTGGCCTGGTTCTTCGAGGTGTCGCCGAGCGGTCTGGTGCGCGACCGCAGCGTCGGCCGCGCCGCCGGCCGTCTGTTCGCCGTGCTGGTGGTGCTGTTGACGGTGTCGGGCCTCGGCTGGTGGTTGGCCACGGTCTATCACCCGGGCGCCGCGCCGACTGAGGACAGCGCCGACACCGCAACGCCCGCCCGCGCCGCGTTGCCGGCAAATGCGATCGCGGTGCTGCCGTTCGACGACATGAGCCCCGAACGCGATCATCGCCATCTGGCCGATGGCATTGCCGAAGAGCTGCTCGATCGGCTGGCCCAGCTGCAGGGCCTGCGGGTCGCGGCGCGTACCTCGTCGTTCGCGCTGCGCGAGTTCGCCGGCACGGTGCAGGACATGGGACAGCTGCTCGGCGTGCGCTGGGTGCTGGAGGGTTCGGTCCGACGCAGCAGCGGACGGGTGCGCATCACCGCCCAGCTGATCGATGCCGACAGCGGCTACCACGCCTGGTCGGAAACCTACGAGCGTCCCGCTGACGATCTGTTCGCCCTGCAGGATGAAGTCACCGGCGCGATTGCGTCCGAGCTGGAACGACGCATCACCGGCGTCGGCGGCAGCACCTCGGTCGACAGTGGTACCCGCGATGCGCAGGCGCTGGAGCTGTACCTGCGCGGACGCCAGGCCTGGCGCCTGCGCAGCCCGGCCAGTCTGGCCGAGGCCGAAGCGCTGTTCACGCAGGCGGTCGAACGCGACCCCGACTACGCCCGAGCCTGGTGTGGTCTGGCCGATGCCTATCTGCTGCAGGGCGACTACGGCCTGCGCCCGGTCCACGAGGCCATCACCCTGGCCGAGCCCGCGGCCGTGCGCGCGATCACCTTGGACCCCGCCCTCGGCGAGGCCTGGGCCAGCGTCGGCCTGCTGCGCTCGACGGCGGGCCAGCTGGGCCCCGCGCAGCGCAGTCTGGAAGAAGCCATCCGGCTCGACCCGCGCTACGAGATGGCGCGCATGTGGCTGGCCGGTGTGCTGGGTGATCAAGGTCGAATCAGCGAGCAGCGTAGCGTGCTCGAACAGGCGCGCGAACTGAACCCGCTGGAACCGGTGATCAATGTGAACCTTGCGGCCCTCATGGTCGGCCAGGGTGAAGCCGATGGCGCGCGCGCCCTGCTGGAGCGCGTGCTGGCGGTCACACCCAGCGACCCGCTGCTGTTGCGTTCGCTGGCCAATATCGAAACTCAGAGCGGACGCCTGGATCGCGCGCTCGAGTTCGCTCGGCGCGCGCATCGCAGTGATCCCAGCGCACCCAGCGCGGTGTTGACTCTCGCGCACGCCCTGTTCGCGTTGCAGGCCTGGGAGGAAGCCGAGGCCTTGATCGAGGCGATGCCGGAGGACAGCCCCTACCGCTGGTCGCTGGCGCAAACCCAGATACTTCAGCGCGGAGGTGACGCACTGCTGCCGCGCGTCCGTGAGCGGGTGCAAGCCCTGCTCGACAGCGGCGGTGCCCTGTCGGCACAGGATCGCGACCTGCTGGTCCTGGCCGCGACGGTGCGCACGCAGGCCGACCCGGCCGAGGCCATCGCGTATCTGCGGCGGGTGGTGCCCGAGCCCAGCGCGATGGAGCAGGGCGTGTCCCTGCTGGACGCCGGCAGCCTGCTGGTGACCGCACTGCAGATGCACGGACACGCCCGCGAGGCCGAAGCCTACCGACAGAGCCTGAGCGAGGCCGCGCGCGTCTTTCTCGATCGCCCGGTCGAGACCGGCCAGCTGGCGTTCGCGCGTGCGCTGATGGCGGAATTCGGCGGCGAGCGCCAACAGGCATTGACCGAACTCGGGCGCGCCATCGAACTCGGTTTTCGCCAGGCTTGGCTGCTGCGCTCCGACTCGCGCCTCGCCGAGCTGCGCTCAGACCCGGCCTTCGCACCGCTGCTGCAGCGGATTGATGCGGAGATTCAGAAGGCTCGGCAAGGCGCCGGAATGGCGCTGTGACCCCGCGCCGCAAGGCCTTGCCAGCTCAGTGACGATGATCGGCGGCGGCCCACGCAGGTCCGGCGCGACAGTCCAAGCGCACCGCTTTACCTCACAGCCGCCACCGGTCCACCATCGCCGCCCCAGACGTTCGGAGCAGCCGCAATGAAAACCGGATTCATCGGCCTAGGGGCCATGGGCGCACCCATGGCCGGTCACTTGCACGCGCGTGGCCTGTTGACCGTAGTCGGCAATCGCACCCAGGCCAAGGCCGACGCGCTCGCCGCCGAACTCGGCGTGCGCGCCGTCGTCAGCGCCGCCGACTACGCTGAGTGCGACCTGGTCGTGCTGTGCGTATCGGCTGATGCCGACGTGCTGCAGAACGTTCAAGCCCTGAGCGAGGTGCTCAAGCCCGGCGCGCGCGTGGTCGACCATTCCACCGTCAGCGCCGAGACCGCCCGCGAAGCCGCACGCATCCTCACCGCCCGTGGCATCGGTTTTCTCGATGCCCCGGTCAGCGGCGGTGCCGAGGGCGCGCGCAACGGCAAGCTGTCGATCATGGTCGGCGGCAGCGAGAGTGAGCTCGACGCCGTGCGCCCCGCGCTCGAGGCCTACGCCCTGCGCATCACCCACATGGGCGCCACCGGCTCCGGCCAGTGCACCAAGGCGGTCAACCAGGTACTGGTGGCCGGCATCAACGAAGCCGTCTGCGAAGGCTTGGCCTTCGGTGAAAAGCTCGGCCTCGACCCCGCCAAACTGCTGCCCACCCTCGGCGCCGGCGCCGCCGGTAACTGGTTCCTCGACAAGCGCGGCGCCAGCATGTTGCGCCGCGAATACGTGCCCGGCTTCAAATGTGCCCACCTGCTGAAAGACCTCAACATCGTGCTGGGCATGGCGAAGGCAGTCGGCGTGAGCACTTCGGTGATCGAGCACGCTCTGGCCGACTACGCCCGCTTGGTCGAACGCGGGCTGGGCGATGCGGATACCTCGGCGCTGATCGAGTTGAAGCGGGAGGGATGACACTGGATAGCCTTGATGACTCGTTTGGATCTCGAACCCACTAATCGAGCGTGCCATGACCGTTTCCGTATTGCTTGACACGAGTTGCCTAAGAAAGGAAGGACTCGATTCCATACAAATGCAGGAGCTGGCTCGCCTTGCAAGAGCTCGCGCTCTACGAATCGTGCTTCCGTCTTTCGTGATTCGCGAGTATCTCTCTGGCATTGAGGATGAGCTTGCTAAGTGCTTGCGTGATGCCTCGCGAACGAGCGAGCGTTTGGTTTCGAAATTCCAACCATCTTCCGCGCTTGCGCAGTCAATAGCCCGACTTGGCGCATCATGCATCGCTCATGAGAGTGCATCGAAAAGCATGATCCGAGAGGCTTTCAATCAATGGGTTGAGCAGAACTTAGTTGTCGAGATCGAGCTTGAACCGTCGAGTATCCACGGAATAGTTGAAGACTACTTCAGCGGCCTTGGAGCGTTCTCCTCTATCAAAGCGAGGCAAGATTTTCCTGACGCGCTTATCTTTTGGACAGTGAAGAGTCGACTGGCCGAACTGGGGGCGCTTGCAGTGGTTGTCGGTGACAAGAATCTCGCCGCCGCCTTAGCCCAGCTTGATGATGTCAGAGTCTTCGGCACTGTTCATGAACTCTTGTTGTCAGACGATTTTGGATTGATCCGGACGAGGTTGAGCGAGGCCCATCGGTTCCTTTCCGACGGTGATTTTTATGCGGGCGCCCCCCTCGTGGTAATGGCCTCGGAGTGGCTGAAAAGGGCGACGGAAGAAGCAGAGTCCATCTACCTGGAGAAGGAAGACCTCGGAGGACTCTCAAAACTGGGGCTTGGTGGCCTTGTACTTGCTGCCTCTGTGGAATATGCCCAAGCGGCCTCGATTTCCGACATTGGCTTTACTTTTGCCTCTCCATCGCCTGAAGGTAAGGAGTGTACCGTTGGTGTGACCTTTACCGTTGACGCGCAGATCCACTGGACCACCACCTACCTTGATTATCTCGATCTGCCGTACGAGCGGAACACGGGATTTGCTTCTCAGGACGAGGATCTAGTTGAGTTGGTTGAGTGGTGGCGAGTCACGATTGGAGGCGCGCTGCACATAAGCGGGGTCGACTCGCTGCGTAGTGAAAAAGGGATCTCAACGTCAGACTCAAGGCTCGATTTTTCATTTGATGGGGAACGCGCCGTCTTATTGCATCCAACTAAAGTCCCGAAATCTTGGGCCAAGCGTAGAGTGGGGAAGCCGGGATGAGCATCCTCGCTTTGACGGGCCATTTCCCGCGAGCACCATGAGCTCGTTTTCGATGCTGCGAAGCCCTGGATCTTGTCTGTTCCTCACTTGCGCCGTGTGGGCAGTAGCGCGGCAGAGCAAGGCCCCCGAGCGTCGGCTTGGATTTGCCGAACTCGACTGCACCGGCCTCCTTGAAATCTCCGCTCTCAGCGAAGCGAAACTCCGCTTCCGCTCGCTCGCACCGCTTGCGGGCGATCGCAGCGGAGGGTGTAGCGCACGACTCGACTACGCCGAGAAGGGCCACCGCGCCGTGCTGGACGAACTCAACGAGCGGCTGGTCGACAAGCATGTCGTCAACATCTCGATGTTCGAGTCGATCCCCGACATGTGTATGCGTCCGCCCAAGCCACCTACCGCTTCCCCACTCGCCGTGCTGAGCCTCAGTTGCAGATCGGCGCCCAGCCCTCGATCGGCAGCAAGCTGTCGATGTCGCGGTTGCGCGTGGTCGGCAGT
>NZ_JBILJQ010000088.1:0-18892 GCF_044377145.1 Aquimonas sp. | reverse complement strand
CGTTGCATCGAATTAAACCACATACTCCACCGCTTGTGCGGGCCCCCGTCAATTCCTTTGAGTTTCAGTCTTGCGACCGTACTCCCCAGGCGGCGAACTTAACGCGTTAGCTTCGACACTGAGCTCCAAAGTGAGCCCAACGTCCAGTTCGCATCGTTTAGGGCGTGGACTACCAGGGTATCTAATCCTGTTTGCTCCCCACGCTTTCGTGCCTCAGCGTCAGTGTTGGTCCAGGTGGCCGCCTTCGCCACGGATGTTCCTCCCGATCTCTACGCATTTCACCGCTACACCGGGAATTCCACCACCCTCTACCACACTCTAGCTTGCCAGTATCAAATGCAGTTCCCAGGTTGAGCCCGGGGCTTTCACATCTGACTTAACAAACCGCCTACGCACGCTTTACGCCCAGTAATTCCGATTAACGCTTGCACCCTTCGTATTACCGCGGCTGCTGGCACGAAGTTAGCCGGTGCTTATTCTTTCGGTACCGTCATCCCGTAAGGATATTAGCCTCACGGATTTCTTCCCGAACAAAAGTGCTTTACAACCCGAAGGCCTTCTTCACACACGCGGCATTGCTGGATCAGGCTTGCGCCCATTGTCCAATATTCCCCACTGCTGCCTCCCGTAGGAGTCTGGGCCGTGTCTCAGTCCCAGTGTGGCTGATCATCCTCTCAGACCAGCTACCGATCGTCGCCTTGGTGGGCTCTTACCCCGCCAACTAGCTAATCGGGCATAGGCTCATCCGATCGCGTGAGGCCCGAAGGTCCCCCACTTTCACCCGAAGGTCGTATGCGGTATTAGCGTAAGTTTCCCTACGTTATCCCCCACAACCGGGCAGATTCCTATGCACTCCTCACCCGTCCGCCACTCGCCGCCAGGGTTGCCCCCGCGCTGCCGTTCGACTTGCATGTGTTAGGCATGCCGCCAGCGTTCAATCTGAGCCAGGATCAAACTCTTCAGTTAAAAACGACAGATCCGAAGATCCTAATTTTTGAGCTGAGCGTCTAACCCCAAGCGTTCATTGCTGACTCTTGGTTCTTACTTCACAGACACTCGGCAAAATGGACTCTCTTCCATTCAGCGGGCGTCCGCACAAGTTACCTGCGCACACTTTCAAAGATCTTTCCCGTCCGACCCTTCAGCCGGTGGAGCGTTTCGCCCCGGGGAGCCGCACATCTTACAGCAGATTTCGTTTCCGTCAACACCTCAACCGAAACTTTTTTCTGCCGACTTCCGCGTCGCCGGTCTGGCTAAGCGTCTGTGCGAGCCGCCCAGTATACAGCTCCTTTTCCACCTGTAAAGAGGGGTGGGCGAAGAATCTTCAAGCCGTAGCGATCCGCTTGAAGAAGACTGGCCCTAAGCTTCAGAGATCCCGCCTTGTCGACGTTGATGTCCTCAGCTTTTGACCCTCGGCGCCACCCTCGGTGCTCGTTGTGCGCTCGCTGCGCTCGGGAGAGTCATCAGTTTGATCCGCGGCTCGGCCCACCCTTGGTGGCCAGCATCCTGGGGAAGGACGAGCTCTGGTGTCGGTTCACCTTGGCGGTGTTCGGAACGACTTCGATTGCCCTGTGCTCTCGGCGCTCCAGGGCGTCGCAATAGAGACAGGTGCTCAGTGGCCGCGGGAAGGTCGGCGATGAAACACGGTCGGTCGATCCCAGAGTCTGCGATCGGCGGATGCCACTACGCATGTGTATGTCAGGCGCCGCGATTGCAGAAGCGTCCCGCTCGCTCCGTGCGGAGCGGGTGCCCTGAAGCTCAGGACGCGAACCAGCCCGGTGGATACTCAGGCTTCTGCTCGCGGGCGAGCACCATCCGCAGTCCCTCCTGCGGGGTGATGTCCTGATGCAGCACGCGCTGCACCAACGCACTGATCGGCAAATCCAGCCCGTTCCGCACGGCCAGACGCATGACTTCGTCCACGGTCTGGATCGACTCCACCGCTTGGCCGATCGCTTGCACGGCCTGATGCAACGATTCACCCCGACCCAGCGCCAGACCCAGCCGACGGTTGCGCGACAGATCGCCGGTGCAGGTCAGGACCAGATCGCCCAAGCCCGCCAAGCCCATCAGCGTCTCGGTGCGGCCGCCCAAGGCGGCATTCAGGCGAAGCATTTCGTTGAGGCCGCGTGTGATGAGCCCGGCTCGCGCGTTCAAGCCCAACTGCATGCCGTCAGCGATGCCGGTGGCGACGGCGAGGACGTTCTTCATCGCACCACCCAATTCGGCGCCCAGCACATCGCTTCCGGTATAGGCACGGAAGCTTGAGCCGTGCAGCGTTTCCGCCACGAGGCGCGCGAACCCACCTTCTTCGGAATGGACCGTCACCGCCGTTGGAAGGCCTTGCGCCACTTCTTTAGCGAATGAAGGCCCGGTGACCACGGCCAGCGGTGTTTTGGGAGGCAGCGCTTCCGCCGCGACCTCGTGAAGGAAGCGGCCCGAGCCCAGCTCAAACCCCTTGGTAGCCCATGCGATGCCGCGGGCGCCGCCGCAGTGCGGCGCGATATCCGCGATCAAGGCGGGAAACGCGTGGCTGGGCACCACCACCAGCACGATGTCAGCGCTGTTGACGGTATCGACCAACGCGCTGCTGAAACTCAGCTCAGCAGGCAGGAAGATTTCAGGCAGGTAGCGCGTATTGATCTGCGTCGCCTGCATTTCATGGACCTGTCCCGCGTCACGCCCCCACAGAGTGGTGACGTGACCGTTTCGAGCCAGCTGCGCAGCCAGCGCGGTGCCCCAGGAGCCCGCGCCAAGCACGGCGATGTTGAAGGTTTCGCTCATCGCGTGCGGCCCGCAGATTCAGTGGATTACGCGTTGCCGGCGGTCTCGCCGGACAGCTGGTCGACCGGGCCCTGCTCGGCGCGACGGCGCAGCGTGTCGGCATAGAGCTGATCGAAGTTGATCGGCTGCAGGAAATAGGGCGGGAAGCCGCCGGCCTGGATCAGATCGCTGATCAGCTGGCGCGCATACGGGAACAGCGTGTTCGGGCAGTAGGTGCCGAGCACCGCATCCAGGTTGCGGGCGTCAAAACCGGAGATGGTGAACACACCGGCCTGCTGCGCTTCGACCAGATACGCGGTCTTGTCGCCTGCGGTGCAGGTCAGGGTCAGGGTCAGAACGACTTCGTACACGTCCTGCGCCAGCCCGGTGACCTTCTGGTTCATATTGAGCTGCAGCTGCGGGGACATTTCTTCCTGGAAGATCTGCGGCGCGCTCGGCGCCTCGAAGGATGCGTCCTTCACGTAGATCTTCTGCAGCACCAGCTGGGCCTGGGCCTGGTCTGGGGCGGCACCGTTAGCGGCCGACTGGTTCTCTTCGCTCATGACGTACTCCGGTTAATGGCAGGTGTAGCGGAAAGTTGGCGAGTATCCCACGGTGGACCAAGGAGGACGCGGGAACCCAACGCGAGGTGATGGGGTTGAGGCGAAGGCGGCCGGCTTCAAGCCTTGCCGCGCACCAGCGGCAGATCAGCGGTCTGCCAAGCCTGGATGCCGCCTTCGAGCAGAAAGACATTCTTGAATCCGGCTTTCACCAGGCGCGCCGCGGCCGTACCCGCCGTCATGCCGCTACGACACACCATCACCACCGGCAGCTCACGAACCTTGGCCAAGACCTTGTTCTCGGGATCGAACTGGCCCATCGCGACGTGCTTGGAGCCGATGATGTGGCCCTTTTCGAAGTCGCCGATGGCGCTCACATCGACCACCAGCGCGTTCTGGCGATTCATCAGCAGGGTCAGCTCGGCCGGGCTGACGCTCTTGTAGCCGCGCCGCAACCGGGAAATTTCGTTGATGACGATGGCGGCCGTCAGGCCGACGAAGCCCATGGCGAGAATCGGATGGGCGCCGATGAATTCCGGCAGGCGTTCAAGAAACTGGGACACTCGATACATCCGATATGAGGCGCCCGAGGGGCGCGCGAGCCATGGATTATCCGGCAGCACACCGGCAGGCGCAAAACCTGGCGGGGCGGAGCGGCAAAGGCACCGGGACCAGCGGGGCCCGGTCAACCGGCTCGCGACAGCCTCAGGCCCACTCGCCGCGCGTCTGCAGGTAGGGCTGTTCCGACACTTCGGACCAGCGACGGGCATTGGCTCGGAAGCCGCGGACCGAGGCGTAGACCTTCGCAGCGAATGGATCGCGCGCGGCCGTCTCAGCCAGCACCTCCTCGGTCGCAGCCCGCAATGCCTGCAACACATCGTTAGGCAGCGGCCGGAATTCGACTCCATGTTCGCGCTGCAGTGTTTCGAACGCCGCCCGATTGCGCGAGGTGTACTCGGCCAACATCGAGTCATTGACCGCCCGGCAGCTCGCTTCGACGACCGCCTTCAGATCATCAGGCAGAGCCTCGAAGGCCGGCTTGTGCAGCATGCACTCCAGAGTCGGCCCGGGTTCCTGCCAGCCGGGGTAGTAGCAGTACTTGGCCACCCGATGCAGTCCGAAGGCCAGATCGTTGTAAGGCCCCACCCACTCCGTCGCGTCGATCGCGCCTGACTGCAAGGCGCTGAACAGTTCACCCCCCGGCATGTTGACCGGCGTTGCGCCGACTCGCCCCATCACCTCACCACCCAAGCCCGGGATGCGCATTTTCAGGCCGGCCAGATCGGCCACGCTGTTGATCTCGCGCTTGAACCAGCCGGCCATCTGCGCGCCGGTGTTGCCGGCCGGAAACGGCACCAGATTGAAACCGGCATACAGCTCGCGCCACAGCTCCAGCCCGCCGCCGTAGTACAGCCACGCATTCATTTCCATCGCGCTGAGGCCAAACGGCACCGCGCAGAAAAAGGGCGCCGCGGCCGACTTGCCGCTCCAGTAGTAGGCCGCACAGTGGCCGAGCTCGGCGGTGCCGCGGCTGACGGCGTCGAACACTTCGAACGCCGGCACCAGCTCGCCGGCACCGTAGACGCGCACATTGATGCGACCGCCGCTGGCGCGGGTGATCAGTGCCGCGAGCTCGGTCGCGCCGCTGCCCAGACCGGGGAAACCTGACGGCCAGGCAGTGACCATTTTCCAGTTGAGTACTGGCTGATCAGCGCGCGCTGGCTCGATGCGCGCCTGCGCCGATGGCGAATCGGCGGGCTGCGAACATGCCGCCAAGCCCAGGCTGCTGCCTGCAGCCGCCAGCCCTGCCCCTTTGAGTACGTCTCGACGCTTCACTCTGATCCCCTTCGGCGGTGCGACCCGCAGTGTGCTGATCGTTCAGCGCCACAACACCTGCGGCGCGCCGGCGAAGGTTAGCCGGTCAGCGCGCGGGATGCGATGCCCGGCTGCTGGCGGCTGACGACAGCAGCACCTCGGCGATCGGGCCGGCCAAACCATAGAGTTCGCCCTGACCCCAATCGACACCCAGCGCAGACAGCAGGTTGGCGGTTTCCTGGTTCATGACGAACTCGGCCACGGTGCTGGCATCGAACGCCCGCGCGACGGCGACGGCCGCAGACACCAGGGCGGCATCGCGCGGGCTGCTACGCATCTCGCGCACGAAGGTGCCATCGATCTTGATCTGGTCAACCGGCAGCTGCTTCAGCCGCTCGAAAGACTGGAAGCCGACGCCGAAATCATCGATGGAGATTGCGCAACCCAAACCACGCAGGCGGTGAAAGAGCTGGGACGATTCGCCGACACGGGTGATGGCGGCAGTCTCGGTGACTTCGAAGCAGAGGGCACTGGCCGGAATCGGCAGCTCGCCGATCAGGCGCACCAGGGCCTCAACGAAGGAATGCGAGGCCAGCGATTGCGCGTCCACATTGATGCTCAGCCGCAGGCCCGGATCGAGTTCGCGCACGTGACGCTCAAGGACCGTCTGCAGGGACTTGAGCACCGCCAGATCGAGTTCGGCCATGCGTCTGTCGGCCGCCAGCGCCGGAATGAACAGCGCCGGTGACATCAGTCTGCCGTCCTGCCCGCGCAGACGGCACAGGATCTCCGCGCGTGGTCCGTGCGCTGCCAGCAGTTCAGTGCGCAGCGGCACGATCGGCTGCGCATACAGCTCCAGCGCACCCGCGCGCAGTTGGCTGAGCACCGCACCGCTCAGCTCCAGCGCCGAGCGCCGTCGGGCGCCGCTGATCGGGTGCAGGCGCGCGGGTGCAAGCAACGGTTCGGCCTCACCGCGTTCACGGGCGTCGAAGGCAAGGTTCGAGGCGCGCGGCAGCCAGTCTTCCAGGGCCTCGCCTTGTGTGCGCTGCGCGACTCCCAGATACGGCAGCAGCCGATAGGGCTGACCGCTCCAGCGGAACTCCAGCAGGTGCGCAGCTCGCAGCACCTCGTTCCAGTCGGTGGCCGCAGCCTCGGATGCTGGCAGCAGCGCGAATTGCCCGGGCGCGAGGTAGAAGGCATCGACGTCCGGCGCGAGCCGCCGTGCGACGGCCCGCATCAGCGCGGATTCCGCGGCCAGACCAAGGCTGTTGCGTATGGTCTCGGTACGGTCGAGCAGCAGAAAGCCCAGGGCGCGCGAACTGCGCGGTTCGTTGATGCGCATCGCCAGCGCATTGAAGTTGGGCAATCCTGTCAGGGGATCACGACGGCTGTCATCGGCCAGCCGAATCAGATGGTGGTCGCGCTCGCGGTGATACAGGAACACCACCAGCACCAGCACCAGCATCTGCAGAATCATCAGTTCCAATGCGATCCGCAGCAGGCCCAGCACATCGGGTACGTCACGCCCTTCGCTGGCGACGACGGTCAAGCCCAGCGCGAACAGCAGTTGAGCGAGCACCAGCAGGGTCATGCTGCGGCGCAGTCGCATGGACACCGAGGTCAGGATCAGCAACGCGGCAAGCACCAGCCGGCAGTCCACGAGAGCCGTCAACAGCGGATGCCATGCGCCGGGCTGGCTCAGGGCCTGCAGCACCAACACCGGCAACAGCACGCCGAACACCAGCAGCGACCAAGGCAGCATGCGCCACATCTCCACGCCCTGGACGGGAGCGGAGGCGCGGTGGGTGGCGAGCACGACCAGTGGAAGGGTCAGAATCAACACGCCGAACAGTTTGGCCAGCAAGGTCTGCGTCATCGCACTTTGCAGTGCGGGGTCGCCGAGCTCACGTCCCATCAGCAAGACTTCCAATATCGCCGCCAGCATGGCGAAAGCGACAGGCAGCAGCACGCACGCGATCAGGCCGTAGCGCGGCAGGTCGAAAACGGAGAAGCCGCCCTCGCGGACCTGATCGCGCGGCCATCCGGCCGCGCGGGCTGCCAAGCGCAGCAGGCCGTAGGTGGCCAGCATCGCCAGAATGCCGTACAGGCCGCGCGCGCCGTCGAGCTCTCCGGCGACGGCCGTCTTGCCCAGCCACACCGCGAGATTGGCAGCAACGCCAATCCGCAACGGCAGCGGGTCGCGTACCACCATCGCGACGGCGAGCAGAAAGCCGGTGTGCAGATGCGCCAGCGAGGCGGCGACTTCCAATCCGAAGAAGCGCGCCGAGTAAGGTAGGTCGAGCAGAGCCAGCGCAGCCGCGAGCACGCCCACCCAGAGCGCGCGTTGCCATCGCATGCTGCGGCCCGTTGCCTGCACAAGCCCTCCCACGCAAATGGCGGTTTCGCGGCTGGGCCGCGATTCCGCACACCTAGGACCGGCGCAAGGCCGGGCCGCAGCGCGGGCGGAGATTCACATCACCGCAGGCGCTGGGCTAGGGTATCAGAGGCAAGATTCATGCCCCAGTGCGTGACTGGATTCAGTCATGAGAGCCTTCGGCCGCCGCGCCGCCGCCGCAGCCATCGCCACGGCGGCGGCTCACGCTCAGTTGCGCTTGGCGCGCAACAACGCCTCGGCCAAAGCATTTGCGGGCGCGGGCGCCTGCTGACGGGCGATCTGCTTCTGCACGTTCGCCGTGGTGCGGGCATCCGGACGCGCGCCGCGTTCGACGCGGGCTTCGCCGATCGGGTCGTCCAGGCGCATGGTCAGGGCGATGCGTTTGCGTGGCAGGTCGACCTCCAGCACTTTCACCTTGACCACCTGCCCCGCCTTCACCACCTCGCGCGGGTCCTTGACGAAGCGGTCCGACAGCGCCGACACATGGACCAGGCCGTCCTGGTGCACGCCGAGGTCAACGAAGGCGCCGAACGCGGCGACGTTGCTGACCACGCCTTCCAGCACCATGCCCGGCTGCAGGTCCCTGATGTCCTCGACGCCGTCCTCGAAGCGCGCGGTCTTGAACTCCGGGCGCGGGTCGCGGCCCGGCTTCTCCAGTTCGCGCAGGATGTCGCGCACGGTCGGCAGGCCGAAGCGCTCGTCGGTGAACTTGGCCGGGTCGAGGCTGCGCAGGAAGGCCGCATCGCCGACGAACTCGCGCACGGCGCGGCCGCACTGGGCCTGGATGCGCTCGACCACCGGATAGGCCTCCGGATGCACGCTCGATGCGTCCAGCGGATTCTCGCCACCGCTGATGCGCAAGAACCCCGCGCACTGTTCAAATGCCTTGTCGCCAAGGCGCGGCACTTTCAGCAGAGCCTTGCGGCTCGCAAATGCGCCGTGCTCATCGCGGAAGCGGACCACGTTCTCGGCCACGGTTGCCGACAATCCGGCCACCCGCGCCAGCAGCGCCGGCGAAGCGGTGTTGACGTCGACGCCGACGCCGTTGACGCAGTCCTCGACGCGACCATCGAGCGCACGCGCCAGCCGGGTCTGGTTGACATCGTGCTGGTACTGGCCAACGCCGATCGACTTCGGGTCAATCTTGACCAGCTCGGCCAGCGGGTCCTGCAGACGACGCGCGATCGAGACCGCGCCGCGCAGGCTGACGTCGAGATCGGGCAGCTCTTTCGAAGCGATCTCCGAGGCCGAGTAGACCGATGCACCGGCCTCACTGACCACGATCTTCTGCAGCTTCAGCTCCGGGTGTTTCTTGATCAGCTCGGCAGCGAGGCGATCGGTCTCACGCGAGGCGGTGCCGTTGCCGATCGCGATCAGTTCGACGCCGTGCGCCGCGCAGGCGCGTGCGAGTTCGGCGATCGACGCATCCCAGCGGTTCGTCGGCGCGTGCGGAAAGATCGCGCCGGTCTGCACCACCTTGCCGGTGCGATCAACCGTGGCGACCTTGACGCCGGTGCGCAGGCCGGGGTCCAGCCCCATCACCACGCGCGGGCCGGCCGGTGCGGCCAGCAGCAGATCCTTGAGGTTGTCGCCGAACACGCGGATGGCCTCTTCTTCCGCCGCCTCGCGGGCTTTGAGCAGCAGGTCCAGCGACAGGCTCAGATGCAGCTTGAAACGCCAGGCATGGCGCACGGTTTCGCGCAGCCAGGCATCGGCCGGGCGACCGCGTTCGGCGATGCAGCTGCGCAGCGCAATCCGACCTTCGGCCTCGGCATTGCCGGCGGCAGTGGCCGCTGCGCGCGGGTCGTCGCTGGCTGCGGCCGACTTCGCCTTCGGGTACAGGTCCATGCCGAGGATGCCCTCGTTGCGCGCGCGCAGCAGGGCCAGCAGACGGTGCGAGGGAATCTTCGCGATCGCTTCGGCGTGCTCGAAGTAGTCGCTGTACTTCGCGCCCTCCTGCTGCTTGCCCTCGATGACCTTGGCCTCGATCTCGCCGCAGCTCCACAGCCAGTCGCGCAGCTCGCCGACCAGGCCGGCGTCTTCGCTGATGCGTTCGATCAGGATCGAGCGCGCGCCCTCGAGTGCGGACTTGATATCGGCGACACCCTTGTCGGCATCGACAAAAGCCGCCGCGCGCGCTTCGGGCGACTCGCTCGGGTCTTCGAGCAGTCCCAGCGCCAGCGGCTCCAGCCCGGCTTCGCGCGCGATCTGCGCCTTGGTGCGGCGCTTGGGCTTGTAGGGCAGGTACAGGTCTTCCAGCCGCGCCTTGGTGTCGGCGGCTTCGATGTCGGCGCGCAGCGCGTCGCTCAGCTTGCCCTGCTCGTGGATGCTGGCCAGGATCGCGTCGCGACGGTCTTCCAGCTCACGCAAGTACAGCAGGCGTTCTTCCAGCGCACGCAGCTGGATGTCGTCCAGGCCGCCGGTGACTTCCTTTCGGTAGCGCGCGATGAAGGGCACGGTTGCGCCGCCGTCGAGCAGTTCGACCGCGGCCCGCACCTGCGTCGGCTGGGCGCTGATTTCGACGGCGATCTGCGCACTGATGCGCTGGGCGATGAGGGCGGGGTTGCGTGCGATATCGGAAGCGGTGCTCATGCTGTGCGGGTTCGGGCCTGACCAGACGGGGGCGCGAGTATAGGCGCAGCCCGCGCCTGGGTTCGTCGCGTGCCCCTTCAGTTCGCGCGCAGCAGACCGTTGTCGATCAGCAGTCGATCGCACAGGGCGCGCCATTGCTGGGCGGCCTTGGCGCTGGTCGGGCGTCGCCATACCGGCCGCCGCTCGGCGAGCGCTTCGGCGACCGCCACGCTGCGGCTGAGCCAGGGCTGGGCGACGGCGAAGCGTTCGCTGATCTGCTCACCAATGCGGCGGTGCTGGCGCGCCTGTGGGTTGACCAGGTTCAGCACGAACTGGGCCGGACGCATGCTGGTGTTCAGGTTTTCGCCGATCGAGGCGATCTCGGCCAGCACCGAGGCCACGCCGTCCACCGAGTAGCTCTCCGGCACCAGCGGCACCACCACCTGGCGCGCGCAGGCCAGGGCGGTGGTCATGCGCAGGCCGATCGCCGGCGGGGTGTCGATCACCATCAAGTCATAGGCGCCAGCCAGCTTCTTCAGGTGCGCAATCGCCTGGAATGCTGCCGACAGGTTCAGCCGATCAGTGCTGTTCAAGGCCTTGCCGGCCGGCAGCAGATCGATGTTCGGGTCGGGCGTGCGCATCGGCTGCGGTGGTTCTTCTTCGGTGAACAGGGCGTCGCTGCTGGCGTGGCCGCGCTTCTCGGAGCGCTCGATCAGGGTGGCGGTGAGGTTGGCCTGCGAGTCGAGGTCCACCGCCAGCACCCGCAGCTGCTCGGCCGCGCGGAACACCAGGTGCGCGGCCAGCGCCGTCTTGCCGACGCCGCCCTTGTTGTTGCTGATGGTCAGGATCATCGGGTGCGCATCCGGGCGATGGAGTCGGGCAGCCGCTTGCAGGATCTGGGCCGCGGCAGCGCCAGAATTCTGCAGTGCGGAAGCTGTGGCCGTCATTCGGAACACGCGGCCCACTCGGCCTAGAATCAGGGTCCACCTATGCGGAGCTGCGCCATGTCGAAGACTGTCCTGATCACCGGCGCCGGCAGCGGCCTGGGCCGCGCGCTGGCGCTGCGTTACGCCGGTCTGGGCTGCAGGATCGGCGTGGCCGATCTCGACCTCGACCGCGCCGAGGGTGTGCGCGCCGAGATCGAAGCCGCCGGCGGCCGCGCGCTGGCCTTCCATGTCGACATCACCCAGGACAGCGCATGGTCCCTGCTGCGCGAACAGGTGAACGCGGCTTGGCACGGCATCGATGTGCTGATCAACAACGCCGGTGTGGCCTCGGGTGGCGCCACCCTGGAGGCCAGCATCGCCGACTGGCAATGGATGCTCGACGTGAACCTGCTCGGCGTGGTGCGCGGCTGCAAAACCTTCGCCCCGGACATGCTGCAGAAGGGCGGCGGCCAGATCATCAACATCGCCAGTTTCGCCGGCCTCGCCGGTGCGCCGGGGCTGTCGTCCTACGGCGTCGCCAAGGGCGGCGTGGTCAGCTTGAGCGAAGGCCTGCGCGGCGAGTTCGAACCGCGCGGGCTGAAGGTCTCGGTGGTCTGCCCGGCCTTCTTCCAGACCAATCTGCTGGAGAACTTCCGCGGCTCCGAGCGGATGCGCTCGACCGCCGCCAAGCTGATGGCCGATGCCCGCGAAAGCGCCGATGACATCGCCCGGGCGATTGTTGAAGCCGCCGAGAAAGGCCGGTTCCTGATCATTCCGACCGCGACCGAACGCCGCCGCTGGTGGATGAAGCGCTGGTTCCCCGAGTACTACTACAAGCAGGTGCAGAAGATGGTCAGCCGGCGCCAGGGCGGCAAGGCATGAGCCTGCGCTGGATGCTCTACGGCGCCAACGGCTACACCGGCGCCCTGATGGCCGAAGCCGCCGTCGCGCGCGGCATGAAACCCGTGCTGGCCGGGCGCAATGGCGCCGCGCTGGCGAAACTGGCCGAGCCGCTGGGGCTTGAATGGGTCGTGCTGGATCTGGCCGATGCGAACGCCCTGCGCGAGGGCCTGCGCGATATCGATGCGGTGATGCACTGCGCGGGGCCGTTCTCGGCCACCTGCGCACCGATGCTGGAGGCCTGCCTGGCCAGCGGCACGCATTACCTGGACATCACCGGCGAGATCGACGTGTTCGCGCACTGCCATGCGCAGGACGCGCGCGCCAAGCAGGCCGGAATCCTGGTGCTGCCCGGTGCGGGTTTCGATGTGGTGCCGACCGACTGCCTCGCCGCCCAGCTCAAGCGCGATCTACCCGACGCGACCCATCTGGTGCTGGCCTTCGAGGCCGGCGGTGGTCCGAGCCCGGGCACCGCCAAGACCAGTGTCGAGGGCCTGGGCAAGGGCGGTCGCATTCGCGTCAATGGCGAACTCAAGCGCGTGCCACTGGCCTACAAGATGCGTTTCTTCGAGCGCGAGGGCGTGCAGCGCTCGGCGGTCAGCATTCCCTGGGGCGATGTGTACACCGCCTACCTGAGCACGGGCATCCCCAATATCGAGGTCTACATGGCGGTGCCGCAGCCCACCATCCGGCGCCTGCGAAGGCTGCGTCTGCTCGGCCCCTTGCTGGGGATGGGTTGGGTACAGCGACTGCTGAAGTCGAAGGTCGAGGCCAAGGTGCGCGGCCCGTCGGAGAGTTCGCGCGGGCGCAGCGCCACCTGGGTCTGGGGCGAGGCCACCAATGCCCGCGGCCAGCGCGTATCGCGTCGACTGCGCACACCGAACGGCTACACGCTGACGGTGGACGCCGCGCTCGGCATCATCGAGCGGCTGGCCCAGCCGGAGGTGCCGAGCGGATTCAATACTCCCTCGCAGCTGATGGGCGCGAGCTACGTCAACAGCCTGCCGGGCGTCGAGCGCACCGGCTGAATCCAGCGCTCACGAGCGCCGCGGCTACAATGCGGCATGGATGTTTCCCACCTGCTCGACGCGCTCAACCCGGCCCAGCGCGAGGCCGTCACCACTGAATCCCCGCACACCCTGGTGCTGGCCGGCGCCGGCAGCGGCAAGACCCGCGTGCTGGTCAACCGGATCGGCTGGCTGACCGAAGTCACCGGCGTGCCGGTCTACGGCGTGCTGGCGGTGACCTTCACCAACAAGGCCGCCGCCGAGATGCGTCACCGCATCAGTGCACTGGGCGGCCAGGGCGGACGCGGCATGTGGATCGGCACCTTCCACGGCATCGCCCATCGCCTGCTGCGCCTGCACTGGCAGGAAGCCGGCCTGCCTGAAACCTTCCAGGTGCTCGATTCCGATGACCAGATCCGTCTGCTGAAGCGGGTCATTAACGATCTCGGCCTCGACGACAAGCGCTGGCCGGCGCGCCAGGCGGCCTGGTTCATCAATGCCGCCAAGGACGAGGGCAAGCGGCCGAAGCACATCCACAGTGCCGACCCCGCCACCGACACCCTGATCCGCATCTACGAGGCCTACGAAGTGGCCGCCCGCCGCGCCGGCCTGGTCGACTTCGCCGAACTGCTGCTGCGCGCGCATGAGCTCTGGTTGACCCAGGCCGGCCTGCTGCACCACTACCAGCAGCGCTTCGGCCATTTGCTTGTCGATGAGTTCCAGGACACCAACACCATCCAGTACGCCTTTATCCGCGTACTGGCCGGCAGCAGCGGCCGCACCTTCGTGGTCGGCGACGACGACCAGGCCATCTACGGCTGGCGCGGCGCCAAAGTCGAGAACGTGCAGCACTACCTGCGCGACTTCGAGGGCGCCAGCACAGTGCGGCTGGAGCAGAACTATCGCTCCACCGCCAATATTCTGAAAGCCGCCAATGCGGTGATCGGCCACAACCCGGCGCGGCTGGGCAAGACCCTGTGGACCGCCGATGGCGACGGCGAAGCCATCGACGTGTACGCCGCCTACAACGAGATGGACGAGGCCCAGCACGCGGTGCAGCGCCTGCAGCGCTGGATCAACGACGGCGGCGCGGCCTCCGACTGCGCCGTGCTGTATCGCTCCAACGCGCAGTCGCGCGCGCTCGAAGAAGCCCTGATCCAGGCCCAGGTCGCGTATCGCGTCTACGGCGGCCTGCGCTTCTTCGAGCGCGCCGAAATCAAGGACACCCTCGCCTACCTGCGCCTGATCGCCAGCCGTGCCGATGATGCCGCGTTCGAACGCGCGGTCAACACGCCCACCCGCGGCATCGGCGGCAAGACGCTCGAACAGGTGCGCGCCCGCGCCCAGGCCGACAACCAGACCCTGTGGGAAGCGGTGCTCGGCGAACTCGCCGGCAGCAGCTTGAACGGCCGCGCCAAAACCGCGCTGCGTGCTTTCGTCGAGTTGATCGAACAGCTCGACCGCGACACCCGCGGCATGAGCCTGGCCGAACAGATCGACCACAGCCTGAAGGCGTCGGGCCTCTACAGCCACTACGCCGAGGAATCACGCGGCACCCTGGACGCGCGCACCGACAACCTGGATGAACTGGTCACCGTCGCCAGCCGCTTCGCCCGCGTCGAAGTGGAAGAAGGCGCCGAACCCCTGCCCGAGCTGATCGGCTTTCTCGCCTACGCCTCACTCGAAGCCGGCGAAGGCCAATCCGAATCCTGGCAGGACTGCGTCCAGCTGATGACCCTGCACGCCGCCAAGGGCCTGGAGTTTCCGCTGGTCTGCATCGTCGGCATGGAGGAGGGTCTGTTCCCCGGCCAGAAGTCGATGGAAGAAGCCGGCCGGCTGGAAGAAGAACGCCGCCTCGCCTATGTCGGCATCACCCGCGCCCGGCAGAAACTGCTGCTGTGCTACGCCGAAACCCGCCGCATCCACGGCATGGACACCTTCGGCGCACCCTCGCGCTTCCTGCGCGAGATCCCGACCGACGTACTGAACGAAGTGCGCCCACGCGTGCAGGTCAGCCGCCCCAACTACGGCAGCGCTGCGCCCCGTGCGCGTTTTGTAGCGGAGCCAGCGCCCTCCGGCTTGAAGCTGGGCGCCGCCGTGCGGCATGCCAAATTCGGCCTGGGCGTGATCACCGACTTCGAAGGCGACGGCCCGCATACGCGGGTGCAGGTGAACTTCGAGGACGAGGGCAGCAAGTGGCTGGTGGTGTCTTATGCGAATTTGCAGGTGGGGTGAGGTGGGGGACCAACTGTCCCGATCAGCCACGTGCTCAGGTCAACGAAAGAACGTACACAGATAGTTGGTGCACAAGCACCTCTGTCTGCCCTGAGGTCGTGCTTTCGCGTATCAGCCAGTTGTTCACCCGCACATCGCCCTTTGCCCAAGATTGCTGCCCGAGCAGACCGTGATCGACCAGATTAGGCCGACCTAGCGCTCGTTGAAGGGCGGCACGGCTTCTGCGGTACGTGCGCTTCGAGGTTGCTGGGCTCTCATTCCTGAATTGGACCTCGAAGAGCCGACCAGGAACCGAGACAAAGTTGAAGCCCCAGAGGCCGGAGAAGCCAAGAATCTTCAACCGGGAAGTGGGCCAGAGGCCTCCCTCCGACAGCCAGAATGTCCCTGGCGGAAATGCGGATAGCAGGGTGTCTCGTGCGCAACCCCAAGGAATCAGGATGTTCTGTCTCTCAACGAGGATGCCCTCATCGAGGAATCTCCAAGCGCTAGCATGATATGCGCTGGGGTCGCGACCGTCGGCCGCGGCAAGCGAACTTGAGTGAGCTCGGCCCGGAGTGTTCATTCGGCTTCTGTGTCGGATGACGAGGGCGTGATCTGGACTTGAGGCGGACCCTCGGCTTGCAAGCCGAAGTCCGCAGCGTACCGATCCATGTAGACACGAAGCGCGAGTGCTCCCGCATCTGATGCGGCCATGTCGATGGGACGCTGTCCGCCCAACTGCGCGCAAGGCATGTTCATCCACTTCAGCGCCGCACCGCGACTGCGCTTGACGCGGATCGCCTCGGCCAGAAGGGGTGCAAGCAAATCGGGACGGGGATACCAACTGAGCGGTTTGTGCACGGGCCTTCCGTCCAACATCACCATAGAGGGAAGCTGGCAACTCGCGAGCTCATCTTCGAGCACGTGGGAGCGCACCCAATCGGCGCGACACGAGAGATCGTTGTTGACCGAGCGAACTCCCGCCCGGGTCGGAATGATCAAGCCGATTCTTGCCGCGGTATGCGCCCGGATCAGATCCAAGCAGGGCACCACATCTGTATCGTTGGTCACGAACACGACGTGGTCCACTTCGCCCCGAAGCGCATCGCCATAGCCATGCAGCGCCAGCGCTACATCCGACTGCTTCTCGACCAGCTTCCAGATATCCACAAGCTCGCAGTCACGCGCCGGCTGTCCTTTGACATGGCGATGGGCCCGCGCGGGCTCGGCGGCAAAGTAGCCCTCGATCAGGCTCAGGGCTGGACCCAGATGACCGCGAAGCGCTTGGTGGTAGGCCGCTTGGCTGGGGACTGAATCCTCATGACGAGCGAAGTTCTTGAGGATCGCTGCAGTGAAGTACTTGACCGCCAACGGATCAAGGCAGAAAGCGGCCGGCTCGCCGTCAACGTCCAGCCGGATTGTGTCGAGGATCCGCTGAGTGAGGGCCTGTATATCCAGCCACTTGTGCGGCGTGTTGCGCACACACCCGTAGTAGAGGTTGTAGCCGTCCACGTAGACCCGGGTGCGCAGCGTCATCGGCACTCCCATCCTCGTTTCCTGACCCCAGATACGCAAAAACCGCCTTTCGGCGGCTTTTGCACCCGGCCGCCCCTTCGTTCTTGTCGAAGCGGTCAGACCGGGTTAGTTGTTAGGCGGATGAAATCACAGCGCAAGGTCTAGAGCAAGGGAGGCGCACCAGCTCCGGTGGGCTGGAGCCCGGGCTCTTACGACACGCGCGCACTGTGCCCATGCGTTGGGCCAACGCGAGGTTCGAGCTGAGGATGGCTGCGATCGCGCTAGAAATGCGGCGCTTGTTGAACGGGCTCGCTGGCCGATGCTGTCCAACCCAAAGCCGGCGCCACCACTCACGCCTTCAAAAATGAAACAGCAGCGCGTCCCTGCGCTGCCGCTCCGGGGGAATCAAGCTCTCGAGCGCGATCAGAAACCCAGCCAGCCGGTCGCCGCGGTGCGGGTCAGCAGGTCGCGGTAGGGGCGTAGCAGTTCGGCGTTGGCGGCGGTCACGCTGCCGGCTAGGGCGGTGGGGGTTTCGTCGCTGATGGCGAGGCCGATCGAAGCGCGAACGGGGTCAGAAAGCGCGAACGGAAGCGCGAACGGGGTCACGCGAACGGGGTCAGGTCTAGCTTCGTAGCATCGAGGCTGCTGCACTAGCACGCGAACGGGGTCAGGTCTAGCTTCGTAGCATCGAGGCTGCTGCACTAGAGATTGCCAGCCCCCCGCACTATCCGCCCCACCGTGGTGAAGCGGACGCCAAAGGCTGAGATCACCCCCGGCGGCGGCTCGATGCTACTTTGCTAGACCTGACCCCGCGCTTCCTCTCCAACGACAGACGCATGCTCGACCTTCAAGGCTGCAAGAGTTTTGCACAGCGATGCGTAACGACTTTGGTCATTTTCGCTCAGTTTCGCGATAACAAATCTGTCCGGGAGACGCTCAAATCTGGTAACTGCGTCAAATTCGACCAACCGAGCTCCTAACAATCTACCCTCTTTAGAATTCTGGAAGATCCAGCGTTCCACATCAAAGGAACTCGACTGTTTGGAGCATCCGGCCAACAAGACAACCAGAACGCAGAGGAGACACAACACCCAGGTGCTACCTCGAAGAGGACGGCGGCGCATCACCTTGCCTCCAATAGTAGTGGTCCCAACCATTCATAATCTTGAGCGCGTCACTTGGAACCGAACGGGGTCAGGTCTAGCTTCGTAGCATCGAGGCTGCCGCGCTAGAGATTGCCAGCCGCACGCACTATCCGACCCACCGTGGTGAAGTGGACGCCAAAGGCCGAGATCACCCCCGGCGGCGGCTCGATGCTACTTTGCTAGACCTGACCCCGCGCTTCGCGATTGCGCGCTTCGCGATTGCGCGCTTCGCGATTGCGCGCTTCGCGATTGTGACGGCACTGTGGTCGATTCTTATCTGGCCATTCTTCAGCAGCCGCGTCATCTTTGTAGTTCTATTCATTTCTGTATCGATCAACTTCGCCCAATACCTTTGAAGGACTACGGATTGGCAGAACCCGGACCGAACATGTAGAAGTCGTAAAGCGCGCCGAGCTTTCGGTAGGACGTCGAACAACTAGAGTTCAATGCCTCGACTCTTTCAAGGTTTTCGGATAAAAATAGACGCACCAACGCCAGATCAAATTTATCCGCCGGAAGAAATGGCAGAAATCCCGCTGCTTTTTCCGGGGGATTGGAGCTTACGATATCAGATGCGGACTTGTGCTGCTCGGATCGCACGAACTGCCGCAGATAACTGGGACTGCAAAAATCTTCTGCTTTCCGCTGTAAAAGCCGTTCGACTATGGGATAGTCCCGAGCATAGTCCACCGAATTCTTCTGAGCTTGTTTCAGATACCTGAAAACTGGCAAGTATTTGCAGTTCTTCGCCAGAGCTGGAATAGTTGATTGAAGCACCTGAAGCGGATCTAGCTCGAGGTCCTGAACAATCAAATCCTTGAAAAGATCAATCGCTGTAAAGCCCTGATAGCCCAACGCGGCGGGTGCAGCCGAGAGTGCCGATACACCGACACCAATAACGAACTCGACGTCCTCCTTTTTCTCGATGTCATCAACGTCTACTACGCTCAATTTTCCTGCCCTACGCGCCTACACTCCACGAGACAGTGACGCAGCACGTTATCTCTCATTCTAGGGCGGCTTTGTTCGGAGACTCCCATGCCAAAGCCGTTGCGGGTTCGCCCGCCAGAAACATCTTCCG
>NZ_JBILJQ010000021.1:0-65916 GCF_044377145.1 Aquimonas sp. | reverse complement strand
GAACCCGCAACGGCTTTGGCATGGGAGTCTCCGAACAAAGCCGCCCTAGAATGAGAGATAACGTGCTGCGTCACTGTCTCGTGGAGTGTAGGCGCGTAGGGAATCGACTATGTGGCCGATCACGTTAGCTGTTGAAACTCGCTCGGCCAACACTGTGCGGAGCCTTCTGTGCGCCCGGTCGCGCTCTCGCCACCGATGCGAGCCTCTGACGCTGCAGGGTTCTGTCTGCCACGCGAGTCGATCGGAGTCCTGACCATCGACTCAGTTGCGCTCTGATCTCGCCTCATCGACCGCACTGTGCGTCTGCGCCTGCCCGGCCCGCCCGAAAATGATCCGTGCCGAGCGGCGGTAACTCCAGTAGGCGACCGCCCAGTTCATCAGCACCACCAGACGATTGCGGAAGCCGATCAGGAAGAACACATGCGCGGCCAGCCAGAACCACCAGGCCAGCAGCCCTGACAGTTTGAAACGCCCGATATGGACGATCGCCGCCATGCGGCCAATGGTGGCGAGGTTGCCGAAGTCGCGGTAGCGAAACGGCTGACTTGAGGCGTCACCTCGCAGGCGACGCCTCAGGGTGCTGGCGACGAAGCGACCCATCTGCTTTGCCGCCGGCGCTACGCCGGGCACCAGGCGTCCGTCCTGCTGCAGTGCGGCCAGATCACCGGCGACAAAGATCTCCGGGTGCCCAGGCACACTGAGATCGGGCGCGACCTGTACCCGGCCGGCCCGATCCAACGGCACGCCCAGGCTGCGTCCCAGCGGCGAGGCGGCGACGCCAGCAGCCCAGATCACGGTACGTGCCGGAACGAATTCGTCGCCCAGCTGGTAGCCCTCGGCAGTGATCGCGCTGACCGGCGCGCCGGTGACCACTTCGACGCCGAGCTTCTCCAGCTGGCGGCGCGCCTTGGCGGTGAGGTCATCCGGAAACGAGGGAAGAACGCGCGGCCCGGCTTCGATCAGGAGCACCCTCGCCTGCCGTGGATCGATATGGCGGAACTCGTTCGCCAGCGTGTGCCGCGCGATCTCCGCCAGGGTGCCGGCCAGTTCGACGCCGGTCGGACCGCCGCCGACGATCGCGAAGTTCAACCAGGCCTGGCGTGCCACCGGGTCGGTCTCCAGCTCCGCGCGCTCGAAGGCCAACAGCAGGCGGCCGCGGATATCGAGCGCATTGCCCAGGGTCTTCAGGCCCGGCGCGTGCGGCGCCCACTGTTCATTGCCGAAATAGGCGTGGGTGGCGCCGGAGGCGATCAACAGAAAGTCGTAGCCGAGCCTGCGCCCGCTCGCCAACAGAATCTCGCGGACCTCGGGCTGAACCTGCTCCACCTCGCCCAGCCAGACCTCGACATTGTTCTGGTGACGCAGGATGTGGCGCAGCGGCGCGGCGATGTCCGGCGCCGACAGCCCCGCGGTAGCGACCTGGTACAGCAGCGGCTGGAACAGGTGGTGGTTGCAACGGTCGACCAAGGTGATGCGCAGCGGCGCCGAAGCCAATGCGCGGGTGGCCCACAGGCCGGCAAAGCCACCGCCGACAATGACCAGATGGGGCGCGCGAGGCGGGCCAGGATGAGTGTGCTGCTCGTCGTGCTGCTCGGGCATGCGCATGCAGGAGATCCTTCCAGATTGGATGTCATGCCGCGCATGATTCCATGTTGTCGGCCCGCGAGCGCGGGGCGCCCTGGCTTCGACACCGTGACCGCCTGCCGTTCTGTCCAGACGAGGAACCGGATGCACGCTGCACCGCAAGCCTCACTCCCGACGCAGCGACACCATCGGCGCCAAGCGCGAGGCACGGCGAGCTGGCAGGTAGCTCGCAAGCGCGCCGATGCAGAGCATCAGCAGCGCCATACTGATGAAAGTCAGCAGATCGACCGACTGCACGCCGAACAACAGGCTGCCCAAGGCCTGGCTGGCGAGCGCAGCGGCAACGAGACCGGTGGCCACGCCGATCGCGACGACCGCCAGGCCCTGTCGCACGATCATCCGCTGCACCTGAGTCGCCGGGGCACCGAGCGCCATGCGCACACCGATCTCACGGGTCCGTGAGGCGACCACGTAGGACAGCACGCCGTACAGGCCGATCGCGCCCAGGCAGACCGCCAGTGCGGCGGCCAGGCCCAGGGTCATCAGGGTGAAGGTGAGCCGGGTCAGTGAGTCCTGGACCAGACCCTGCAGGGTGAACACCCGGTACATCGGCGCCTCGGGCGCGACCTCGCGGACCAGTGCACGCACATCACCGGCGAGGCTTTCAGCGCGCGTGCTCTTGATGACATAGGCCGGAGACGCGACCCGCCAGCTGGTGGCCAGGGTGGGGCCCATCAGCGGCGCATAGATCAGGGGCTCAGGCGCGGTCCAGAAGTTCGCCTGCAGTACATCCTCGACCACCCCGATCACGGTCTCCCACTCCTCGCGGCCTTCGCGCTGCAGGCGCTGGCCGATCGGATCGCGGCCTGGCCACAGCCGCTCGGCAGCGGTCTTGCTCAGGATGAGCGCGCCGCTGCCGGCGTGGTCCTGCGCATCGAAATGGCGCCCTGCGACGAGTGCGATGCCCATGGCCCGGAAGTAGTCGCCGGCACTGTAAGTGATGTTGAGCACCTGCCCCTCGGCCGCTGACACGCCCATGTCCTGGGTGCGCGCACGGATGACCTCGGTGCCTTCATTGAGCGGAACATTCTCGACCAGACCGACCGTCTGCACGCCCGGCAGGGTCGCCAGACGCTGCAGGAAATCCTGATGGAAGCGTGACCAGGCGACAGGGCCATCCAGACTGGTCTGCTCGGGTGCGAACTGGAAGGTGAACACATCACGCACCTCGTAGCCGGGGTCCACCCGATACAAGGCCTCGGCGCTGCGCAGCAGCAGACCGGCGCCGATCAGCAATGTGAGGGCCAGTGTAGTCTGGCCGATCACGAGGCCCTGGCGCATGCGGTGCTCGCCGCTGGTCGGGCCGCGCCCGCCCTCGCGCAATCGGGCCAGCTGCGGCGCAGCTCCGCGCCATGCCGGCAGTACCCCGCAAAGCAGACCGGACAGCACCGCGACTACGGCGGTGAAAACCAGGGTCGTCGCATCGAGCTCTGCCTGCTGCAGCCTCGGGACGCCCGCCGGCGCGAGGCTGATCAGCATCGGCAGCAGCAGCGCCGACAGCACCAGCGCCAGCGCACCCGCCATCAGCGATACGAGCAGCGCTTCGGCCAACTGCAGACGCACCAGCTGCGCTCGACCGGCGCCGAGCGCGCGCCGGACCGCCAGCTCGCGCTGGCGCGACTCCGTTCGCACCAGGAACAGATTGGCCAGACTGGCGCAGGCGATCAGCAGTAACACGGCCGCGGCGACGAACAGCAGCCACAGCGGGCCGGCGATCGGCCCCAGCAATTGCTGCTCAAGCGGCTGCACCACGGCGCGGTACTGCTGCATCAGGCTGGCATAGGCGGGCGTGCCGCCAAATCGCGCGGGCGCCTCAGCCGCCAGCTGGGTCAGCTCCGCCTGCAGGGCTTCGGCGGTCACGCCCGGCCGCGCCCGCACCAGCATGGCGTCGCCAAAGCGACCGGGCTACTGGATCTGCGCGGCGTTCACCGGCTGCGCCAGCCACAGCAAGGTGTCTTCGATGGGAAAGCGGAATGCCGCCGGCATCACCCCGACGACCTCGCGCGGCTCACGAAACAGGGTGACGGTACGGCCGATGACCTTGGGGTCGCGGCCGAACCAGTCGGCCCACAGCCGATCGCTGATCACCACGACCTCGTCCATGTCGTCGGCCCCGGGCAGGCGCCCAAGCTGCGGCGCCACGCCCAGTGTGGTGAACAGCTCGTTGCTCGGCAGCGACATTTCCAGACGCTCGGAGCGCTCGTCCACGCGCAGGGTGTTGGTGAACCAGTTGTACAAGGCCACGCGCTCAATCAACTTGGAGCGCTCCCGGTAGTGCACCAGCAGCTCGTTGGATACACCCAATTCGCCGGTGAACTGCGAGCCCGGCGCCTCACCAGACACGTAGAACAGCCGCTCCGGCTCGGCGAACGGCAGCGGCTGCAACAGCACAGTGTTGACCGCGCTGAACAGTGCGGTCACTGCGCCCATGGCCAGGCCCAGCATCAGCACCGCGGTGAAAGTGAATCCCGGCGTGCGTCCCAGCGTCCGCGTGGCTTGACGTAGGTCGGCGATCAGGGACTTGAGCATGGCGAAATCCGCGTTGGCAGCGCATCCGGTCCGGGCGCCCTTGAGCTGGGGTAGCACGGGGCATGCCAAGCGACTCAAGCCTGCAGTGTGGCGGGCTTCGCCGGTCTCCGAGGGGCAAGACTGTTCGGGTTCGGACACGCTCTTGTCCGGTTCCGTGCGAGAGCGACGCGGGCGCCGATGCCTCAATCGATCGATGCAGCCACCGCCCCAATGCGCTAGTCGCGCACCAAGCCGTGCCGCCAGGCCCAGATCGCCGCTTGGGTGCGGTCGGTCAGACCGAGCTTGCCCAACACATTGCCCACATGTGTCTTGACCGTGGCCTCGCCGATCAGCAGGCGCTCGGCTACCTGCAGGTTGGACAGCCCCTCGGCCAATAGCAGCAGCACTTCACGCTCACGCGCACTGAGCGCCGCACACGGATCCTCAGCGGCGGAGGCACCGCTCGTGAGTGCGGGGCGCAGGCGCGGGTGGACGACGATTTCGCCACGTGCCGCGCGCCACAGGCTGTCCAACAGTTCGACGCCGCCGATCTCCTTGAGCTGATAGCCGCAGGCGCCCGCCTGCAAGGCCAATTGCACGGGCTCCGAACTGAGGCTCGAGGTCAGTACCACCACCCGCGTGGCCGGGCTGCAGGCGCGAATGCGGCGGGTCGCCTGGATGCCGTCTTCGTTCGGCATCACCAGATCGACCAGGGCGATATCCGGCTGCCAGTGCAGGGCCAGCGCGGCCGCCTGCTGTGCGTCGGCGGCCTCGGCACACACCTCGATGCCCGGCTGCAGCTCGAGGTACGCCCGCAAGCCCTGGCGCACCACGGCGTGGTCATCCACCAGCAGCACGCTGAGGTTCAAAGGTCCGCGCCTTTGGTCGGTTCCGCCGGCGGCAGGAAGGACAGCACCACTTCGGTGCCGCCTGCACAACCCGCCCGAACCTGCAGGCTTCCGCCCGGCAGCTGCGCGGCACGCTCGCGCATATTGCCCATGCCCATGCCTGTGCCCGGATCACTCGCGGGCGCACAGCCGCGACCGTTGTCGCAGATGCTCAGCTCGATGCGCTCGGCCTGCCGGCGCAGGCGAATCTGAACTTCGCTGGCCGCGGCATGCTTCAGCACATTGCCGAGCGCCTCGTCGACCGCGCGCAGCAGGGCCTCGCGCTGATCCGAGCGCAGCAACAGCGCATCAAGTACGGTCAATGACACCGCGCAGCCGCTGCGCCGTTCGAAATCCGTCGCGCGCTGCCGCAGCAGCGGCACCACGTCTTCCAGCGACGACGACAGCCCGCGCATCTCCAGCAGCAGCTCGGACAGCTCGTGTTGGATCTCCGCCGCCAGGCTCTGCGCCTCGGCCAAGCGCTGCTGCACGCGCAGGCTGTCGCTGCCACTGTCGCGCGCCGCGGCCAACTGCAGCGAGAGCGCGAACGCCTTCTGCTTGACCGTGTCGTGCAGGTCGCGGGCCAAGCGCTGACGCTCTTCCAGACTGGCCAGACGTGCCCGCGCGTCAACCAGCGCCTGCAGGTCGGCGGCCATGCGGTCCAGCGCGCGCGCCAGGCTGCCCAACTCATCCGCCGCAGGATCGGCCAGGCTCACGCTGAAGTCGCCACGCGCCCAGGCGCCGGCGGCGTCCGCCATCTGCGAAACCCGGCCCAGCACCCGCCAGCGCAGAAACCAGGCCGAGCCGAGCAGAAAGATCAGCAAGTAAGCCACCGCCAGCGGCCACTCGAAACTCATGGCCTCCTTCGAAAGTCGCCAGGGCGAAGGCACCGCCAGCTCAATTTCGAGCCGCGGCGGGTTGGATATGTCCGCGCCCTCGACCAGCGGTAGCGCCCAGCGACGCTGCACCCAACCTTCGCGCGGCAGCCGCTCAAAACCAGCGGCCAATGGCGCCTGTTGCGGTCGCAGCAGTTGGGCCCGGAACGGATGCCGCGTCAGCTCCAGCAGAACGAACGCGACCGAGGTGCCGAGGGTTTCGCGCGGGCGCTCCAGCCTCAGCACCAGATTCTCCAGCCGCAGGCTCAGCTCGTCCTCACGGGCCTGTCCGCGCAGCGCAGCGCTGAACGCATGCGCCTCTTCCCACAGCAGCGCCTGCACGCGACCGTCGTCGAGCTGATGCATCAGCCGCTCGAACTTCCAGCCGATCACCGCGCGCTCGATCACCAGCAGGGCCGGGATCGACAGCACCACATAGAACAGCGCGAGTTGAAGACGCAGACCTTTCAAGTCGACTCCCGAGGCAAGCGGCGGAGCATAGCTGCGTGCACGGCGAATCCATATCGCCGAGCTCCACCCTGAGACGGATGTGCGGCGCCGCAGTGGCTCCTACACTCCGCCGTCCTTTGCCCAAGACCCTGCCCTGATGCGCCTGAAGCCCCTGTCCCGCCGCCTGCTCGCCAGCCTGATCGCCGCAGCCCTGCCGAGCCTCGTCATTGCCGACGTCGATGCCGGCGCCGACGCGGGCATGCCCAGTCGGGACACTAGCGAAAGGCTCGACCAGATCACGGTCACCGCCAAAGGCACCGCGGCCGACCAGCCTTCGACACTCGCCACCGACATCGTCAGCTGGCGCGACACCCCGGGCGCGCCCGCGGATGTGCAGGACATCCTGGTGCGCGTGCCGGGCGTTGCCGCCACTGGCCAGAACGGCATCTTCGAGACCTTCTCGATCCGCGGCAGCGGCGGAAACGGCATCCTGGTGCTGTTGGGCGGCATGCCGATCACCACGCAGCGCCGTGCCGGTGTGCCGATCTCGTTCGTTGAGCCGGCCCTGCTCGGCGCGCTCAATGTCACCCGTGGCCCCGCGACAGTGCACTTCGGCCCCGGCGCACTCGGCGGTGCGATCTCGATCGAGCCGCACTGGTTCGACGGCACCGAACTGCTCGGTGGCTACGCCAGCGCCGGCGATGAAACCCTGATGGTGGCCGGGCACGGCGATGAGCATTTCTCGCTGGGCATCGCCAGCCACCGCGCCGGCGACACGGAGTCGGCGAACGGTACGCCACTGAACACCAGCTACGCGCGCAAGAGTGCCAGCCTGCAGTGGCAGCGCAGCTTCGGCGCACTGCAGCTGGATGCGCTGCTGCTGCCCTCGCGCACCGACAACATCGGCAAGTCCAACAGCCGCTTTCCGGCGCGTGACTCGACCTATCCCGAGGACGAACACACCCTCGCCAGCCTGCATCTGCGCCACGACAACGGCTTCGAAGCCCGCGTCTCCGGCCACGATCAATCCCTGCTGACCTACAACCAGCGCCCCGGCACGCCGGACACTTGGGCCTATGTCGAGGGCACCGACTGGGGCCTGACCGCGCAGCACAGCTGGCAGCGCGGCGACGTCAGCTACAACGCCGGCGTCGAGCATCTGGCCCGGCGCGATGTGAATGGTTTCGATGCACGCGGCGATCTCGCCACCCGCACCTACAGCCTGCGCGATGCGCGCGAAGGCGTGTGGTCGGCGTTCGGCATCGCCGAATGGCAGCCCAGCGACGCCTTCACTGTTGAGCTCGGCACCCGCGCCGGCCGCGTCACCCAGCACCAGGCCGGCGCCGACTCCAGCGACTCCGACCAGGCCTTCAACGCCGGCGCGATCTGGGCACCGGGCAGCGGCCAGCGCTTGAGCCTGAATCTCGCCTCCGGCTACCGCTTCGCCACCCTGGAGGAACGCTTCTTCAGCGGCGTGACGCCGCAGGGCCAGATCGTCGGCAACGCCGATCTCGGCTCCGAACACTCACTGGGCCTGGACCTCGGCTACGCGCTCACGTTTGATCGCTGGGATCTGCAGGCAAACCTGTGGCGAACCGACGTCGACGACCTGATCCAGCTGTTCCGGCTTGCCAACGGCGTGAACGGTTACACCAATGTCGGCGAAGCCAAGCTGCACGGCTTCGAACTGGCGCTGGGCTGGCGGCCGGTCGAGCACCTGCAGCTGCGCGCCAGCCACGCGATCGTCCGCAGCAAGAACGCGATCACGGGCGCCCCGCTGTACGGCGCAGCGCCGATGACCACCACTCTGGACGCGCGCTACCGGATTGGCGAGGCGAGCCTGGGCCTGCTGTATCAGCACCGCGCCCGCATGCATCGACCAGGCTTCGAGGAAGTCGAACGCCCCGCGGTCGACCTCGTCGACCTCGACCTCCGCATCCCCTTCGGCGAACGGTGGAGCCTGCAGCTCTACGCCCGCAACGCCCTCAATGCCGACTACGTCGCCACCGCCGACGAGTTGTCCGCGCTGGCGCCGGAGCGCAGCATCGGCGTCAACCTGCGCTGGTCCACGTACTGAGCCCCAGCAGGCCTGCCCTCTGGAAGCGGATCATCGGCTGGGAATGCACTTCGTGCCCGCGGGCAGCATCCATCTGCGCGGCCGACATCGGGTCGGCGCAACCCGCTCCTGAGCGGTGCTCTCGCCCCCTGCGCTACGCCAGCGCTCTCAACTTGCTCCAGCCTGATGAGGCTGGATGCGCGAGGGCTCATAGCCGTCGTAGCAAGGCAGCGCTGCGTCGAGATCATCCCACTCAGCCCTTGAACTGACAAAGGTGTGCGCGATTGGTCGTTCGCTGATCGGGCTGTCGAGCAGGCCAAGGCGCAGACGGTAGCGAGTGGGGTCAACAGTGTTGCTGCTGTAGATCGGCGAACCGCACACTCCGCAGAAGTAGCGCAGACGATCAGTCGCGGACGCGTAGCTGCGCAACTGTTCAGCGCCCTGCACGATCCGGAAGCCCTCCGCCCGCACGAAGCCATTGGTGGCATAGGCGCTGCCGCTGGCCTTGCGGCAGCGCGAGCAGTGGCAGTGGATGATCGAGTCGATCCCGCCCCGCACTTCGACCCGCACGGCGCCGCACTGGCAGCTGCCGGTGTAGATCGACTCCGGCATCAGCCGGTCATCTTCTCGAAGAAGCTCTTGACCCCATCCAGCCACGAAGTCGCACGCGGTGAATGGGCGTGGGCATCGGCGCCTTCGAAGGTCTGTTCGAACTCGGTGAGCAGCTCTTTCTGCCGCTTGGTCAGCTTGACCGGGGTTTCAACCACCACCCGGCACATCAGATCGCCTTTGCTATGGCTGCGAACAGACTTGACGCCCTTGCCGCGCAGGCGGAACACCTTGCCGGTCTGCGTTTCGGCGGGGATCTTGACCACCGCTTCGCCTTCAAGCGTCGGCACCGGCAGTTCGGCACCCAAGGCGGCTTGGCTGAAGCGGATCGGCACTTCGCAGTAGAGGTCATCGCCGTCGCGCTGGAAGATCGCATGCTCGCGCACGCGCACCTCGACGTACAGATCACCCGATGCCGCGCCGGCAGGGCCGGCCTCGCCTTCACCGGCCAGACGGATGCGATCGCCGGTATCGACGCCGGCGGGGATCTTCACCGCCAGGGTTTTCTCGGACTCGATACGGCCGGCGCCGTGGCAGGTCTTGCAGGGGTTCTTGATGGTCTTGCCGCTGCCAGCGCAGTGCGGGCAGGTTTGCTGGATGCTGAAGATGCCCTGCTGCATGCGCACGCGGCCGTGGCCGGCACAGGTGCGGCAGGTTTCGACTTCACCGTCGGCCGAGCCGCTGCCGTCACAGACGCGACAGGCCACCACAGTCGGAATCTCGATTTCCTTCTCGATTCCGGCGACGGCTTCTTCAAGATCAAGGTCGATCACGTAGCGCAGATCGGCGCCGCGCCGCGGGCCCTGCTGACGCCCTCGACCGCCGCCGAAGATGTCGCCGAACACATCGCCGAAGATGTCGCCCATATCGACACCGGCACCGCCCCGCCCACCGCCCGTACCGCCTTCAAACGCGGCGTGGCCATGCTGGTCGTACAAACGCCGCTTCTGCGCATCGGCCAGTACTTCGTAAGCCTGCTTGGCCTCCTTGAACTTGGCCTCGGCGCTGGCGTCATCCGGATTGCGATCGGGATGCAGCTTCATCGCCAGGCGGCGATAGGCCTTCTTCAGGTCTTCGTCGGAGGCCGAGCGTTCGACGCCGAGGATTTCGTAGTAGTCGCGTTTGGACATGGCTGGGAATCGGAAATCGGGAATGGGGAATCGTCGGAGCCGAGAAATCAGCCGACACGCAGCGCTCACCGATCCAGCTCGACCGGTTGCAGCAGCCAGAAATGGAAACGGGGAGCCGGGTCGCCTTCACGATTCCCGACTCCCCATTGCCGATTCCCGGCTTCAAATCACTTCTTGTCGTCCTTGACCTCGGTGAACTCGGCATCGACCACGTCGTCCTGGGCCGCGCTGGCCTGCGGGCCGGCATCGCCGCTGCCACCACCACCGGATGCGGCAGCCGCCAGCGGCTGTGCCACGGCTTCCAGCGCCTTGGTCTTGGCTTCGATCTGCGCCTTGTCGTCGCCCTTCATCGCGGTTTCCAGATCCGACAGGGCCGCTTCAATCTTGGCGATCGCTTCGCCGCCGACCTTGCCGCCGTGTTCCTTGATCGCCGCGCGGGTGCTGTGGATCAGCGCATCGGCCTGGTTGCGTGCGCCGACCAGCTCGTGGAAGCGCTTGTCTTCCTCGCGGTTGGCTTCGGCATCGTTGACCATGCGTGCGATCTCGTCCTCGGACAGGCCCGAACCGGCCTTGATCTCGACGCGCTGCTCCTTGCCGGTCTTTTTGTCCTTGGCCGACACATGCAGGATGCCGTTGGCATCGATGTCGAAGCTCACTTCGACCTGCGGGTTGCCGCGCGGGGCGGACTCGATGCCGGTCAGGTCGAACTTGGCCAGCGACTTGTTGAACTTGGCCTGCTCGCGCTCGCCCTGCAGCACGTGCACGGTGACTGCGGTCTGGTTGTCTTCGGCGGTCGAAAAGGTCTGCGAGGCCTTGGTCGGCACCGTGGTGTTCTTCTCGATCAGCTTGGTGAACACCCCGCCCAAGGTCTCGATGCCCAGCGACAGCGGGGTCACGTCGAGCAGCAGCACGTCCTTGACCGCACCGGACAGCACACCGCCCTGCACCGCCGCACCGATCGCCACGGCCTCATCGGGGTTGACGTCCTTGCGCGGCTCCTTGCCGAAGAACTCGGTGACCGCCGCCTGCACGCGCGGCATGCGGGTCTGGCCACCGACCAGGATCACCTCGCTGATGTCGCTCATGCGCAGGCCGGCGTCTTTCACAGCGATCTTGCAGGGTTCAATGGTGCGCTTGACGAGTTCCTCTACCAGGGCTTCGAGCTTGGCGCGGGTCAGCTTGATGCTGAGGTGCTTCGGGCCGGCTGCGTCTGCGGTGATGTACGGCAGGTTGACTTCGGTCTGTTGGCTGGTGGAGAGCTCGATCTTGGCGCGCTCGGCAGCGTCCTTCAGGCGCTGCAGAGCCAGCGGATCCTTACGCAGGTCGATGCCCTGGTCCTTCTGGAATTCCTCGACGAGATAGTCGATGACGCGCATGTCGAAGTCTTCGCCACCCAGGAAGGTGTCGCCATTGGTCGCCAGCACTTCGAACTGCTTCTCACCGTCGACTTCGGCGATCTCGATGATCGACACATCGAAGGTGCCGCCGCCCAGGTCATACACGACGATCTTGCGGTCGCCGCCCTTCTTGTCGAGACCATAGGCCAGCGCCGCAGCGGTGGGCTCGTTGATGATGCGCTTGACGTCGAGCCCGGCGATCTTGCCGGCGTCCTTGGTGGCTTGGCGCTGACTGTCGTTGAAGTAGGCCGGTACCGTGATAACGGCTTCGGTGACCTTTTCGCCGAGGTAGTCCTCAGCGGTTTTCTTCATCTTCGCCAGCACTTCGGCGCTGATCTGCGGCGGCGCCATGCGACGGCCGTCCAGAGTTGACACCCAGGCGTCGCCGTTGTCGTGGGCGACGATGCCGTAGGGCACCAGGTCAAGGTCCTTCTTCACTTCGGCGTCAGTGAACTTGCGGCCGATCAAGCGCTTCACCGCGTAGAAGGTGTTCTTCGGGTTGGTAACGCCCTGGCGCTTGGCCGAGGCGCCGACGAGAGTCTCGCCGTCCTTGGTGAAGGCGACGATGGAGGGCGTGGTGCGGTCGCCTTCCGAGTTTTCGATGACCTTGGCCTGGCCGCCTTCCATCACGGCCACGCAGGAGTTGGTGGTGCCGAGGTCGATACCGATGATCTTGCCCATGGGTGTGCTCCTTTTGATTTTGCTTGCGTGGCCCGGGACCGGGCCTTCACTGGTTCGCTACATGGGGCGATGGTTTTAGCGTTTCAAGCGCAGCCACCGCCGGGAAGGCTTATTGGCTGACCACGACCATCGCCGGGCGCAGCAGCCGTTCATTGAGCAGGTAGCCCTTCTGGAACACCTGCAGCACGGTGCCGGACGGATGCTCCGCACTCGGCTGCATGCTGATGGCCTGATGGTGCTCGGGGTTGAACGGCTTGCCGACCGGGTCGAGCGTGCTCAGGCCATTGGTTTCGGCGACCTTGATCAGCTCGCGCTGGGTCAGGGCCAGACCTTCGCTGACCGCCGAACCGACGCCGGCGGCGTCGATGCCGCGCTCCAGCGCGTCCAGCACCGGCAGCAGGTCGCCGAGCAGGCGCTCATTGGCGAACTTGCGCGCGTGTTCGACGTCGCGCAGCAGGCGCTTGCGCTGGTTCTCCAGGTCGGCGCGCTCGCGCAGCTGCTCTTCGCGCGCGCCGATCAGGGCGAGCTGCAGCTCGTCGATCCGCGCCGACAGCAGTTCGACCTCGCTGCGCGGTTCTGAAGCTTCCTGCGCAGCGCTGTCGACGGACTGGGGTTCCTGGCTCATGGAGTCTCCTGCGGGTTCTGGGTGATTTGGACGCATACGGGAAGCCAGCAACGTAGCCGGCAGATCCGGGCGGTTGAGCCCGAGGCGGTAGAGTTCCCCCGTGACGGGGCTCCGCAACTTGAGCAGAGGCCCCGCGACGGGGGCTTTATTGGGCCTGCTGCGCTCGATTCAAGGCCACACCCAACACATTGGCGGTCGCTTGCACCATCGGAATCACCCGCTCATAGGCCATGCGGGTCGGCCCGATCACGCCAAGCACGCCGAGCACCTTGCCGTCAGCGCAATAGGGAGCGGTGACCAGGCTGCAGCCGCCGAACGGGGCGAGGCCGGATTCTTCACCGATGAACAGGCGCACGCCCTCGGCCGAAGCGCAGCCTTCCAGCAGCTGCAGCAGCTCGCGCTTGCGGGTGAAGGCATCGAACAGATCGCGCAGGCGGTCGAGGTCGGACAGGTCCTGCACACCCATCAGGCGGGTGTGACCAGTGACCAGCACATCATCAGGGACACCGAACGCGCCCTCCGCCACTTCCACTGCAGCCGACAGGATCACGTCCATCTCGCTGCGGGTGTCCTTCAGCTCGCGCACCAGCTGGGTCCGCACTTCACCCAGCGGACGCCCCGCGAAGTTCGAGTTCAGATAGTTGGAAGTCTGCTCCAGCTCGGAGGCGGTGTAGGGCCTGCGCGTGCTCAGGATGCGGTTCTGCACCTCGTTGTCGGTGAACACAAGGATCACCAGCACGCGCTGCGCATCCAGCGGCACGAAATCGATGTGGCGAAACGCGAACTGCTCGCGTCGCGGCACCGTCACCATGCCGACGAAGTGGGTTGCCGCCGACAGCAGCTCGGAGACATTGTTGAGCAGGCCCTGGGTGCCGAGCGAAGGCGAAAGGCCCTGCCGCAGCAGGTCGATCTCGGGGGCCTCCAACGGCTTGACCTGCAGCAGGCTGTCGACAAACAGCCGATAGCCCTGCGAGGTGGGCACTCGCCCGGCCGAGGTGTGCGGGGTGGCAACCAGGCCGAAGTCTTCGAGATCCGCCATCACGTTGCGGATGGTGGCCGGGCTGAGATCCATGCCCGAGTGCTTGGCCAAGGTACGCGAGCCCACCGGCTCGCCGTCGCGGATGTACTGGGCGATCAGGGCGCGCAGCAGGCTGCGGGCACGACTATCAAGCTGGAAAGCGGGGCGATTCATTGAGTTGATACATAAGGCCTTGGCGGGTCGCTGGCAAGTGTCAACACGGGCGGCGCGCAGCAAACGGATACCGCTACAGCCCTTGGTCGCGGTGCTTTGGGCCGCAGTCCGCAACGCGGCAGCCATTCCGTCGAGCGCGGCCCGGAACGCGGCCGCCGTATTGGCGCCCCTGTCCCCGCATGCTAGCGTTCGCGCCCTTGTGCAAGGCGGTTCAATGCGTCGTCTACGGACCATTTCATGTTGAGTTCCCTGTTCGTCAAGGACTTCGCCATCGTCAGCGAGGTCGAGCTCCAGCTCGATCGGGGCCTGACCGTGATTTCCGGCGAGACCGGCGCGGGCAAGTCGCTGCTGGTCGATGCCCTGCTGCTGCTGACCGGCGCCCGTGCCGACGCCAGCGCCGTGCGCCACGGCGCCGAACGAGCCGAGCTGTCGGCGACCTTCCGTCTGCCCGATGACAGCCCGGCTCTGGCCTGGCTGCGAGAGCAGGAGTTGGATGAGGACGGCGAGTGCGCTCTGCGTCGGATCGTGCGCGCCGACGGCGGCTCCAAGACCTGGATCAACGGTCGCCCGGCGACTGTCAGCCAACTCGGTGAGCTCGCCGGCTTTCTGGTCGAGATCCATGGCCAGCACGAACACCAGGCCCTGCTCGACCGCACCCAGCAACTCGGCCTGCTGGACGGCTTTGCGCGCAATGCCGAGGCGCTGCAGCCGGTGCGCGCCGCCGCCGTCGAATGGCAGCAGCTGAAACGGCGCCGCGAGCAGCTGGCAGGCGCCGCGACCGACCCCGGGCCACGGCTGGAGCTGCTGCGTCATCAGCTGGGCGAATTGAGCGCCGAGGCGCTGTCGGCGGAGGCCTACGCCGAACTGATCCAGACCCATCGCCGCCTGGCCAATGCCAGCAGCCTGATCGAAGCCTGTGCCCGCGCGGTGGCGCGCATCGAGGGCGAAGATGGCTTTGATCTGATCCGCAGCCTGCGTCAGACCGCGACGGATCTGGCCCGCTTCAGCGAGCACGAGCCGCGCCTGCGAGAAGCCTCCGAACTGCTGGACTCCGCCTCACTCCAGGCGACCGAGGCCGGCGCTCTGATCAACCAGGTCCAGGACAACCTGGATCTCGATCCCGGCCGCCTACACGAGATCGAAACCCGGCTCGGCCGCCTGCATGACCTGGGTCGTCGCCATCGAGTTGATCCGTCTGCGCTGAAGGACTGCGCCGATGCGCTGAGCGCCGAGATCGAGGAGCTCGAAGAAGCCGGCAGCGCGATCGCCAAGATCGATACCCGCATGCAGGCCATCGCCAGCGACTGGGCCAAGACCGCGGCCAAACTCTCGAAGCGGCGTCGAGAGTTTGCACAGACCCTGAGCCGCGAGGTATCGCTACTGATGGCCGAGCTCGGCATGGCCGGCGGCCAGTTGCAGATCCAGCTTGATGCCCTGCCCGACCCCGAGCCGTCCCCGCTGGGCGCCGAGCGGGTGGAGTTTCTGGTGGCCGCCAATGCAGGCCAGCCGCCGAAACCGCTGCGGCGCACCGCCTCAGGCGGCGAGCTTTCGCGCATCAGCCTGGCGATTGAAGTGGCGACCCTCGGCATAGACCCGACCCCCACCATGGTGTTCGACGAGGTCGATACCGGCATCGGTGGCGCCGTGGCTGAAATCGTCGGCCAGAAGCTGCGCGCACTCGGCCGCGAGCGTCAGGTGATGTGCGTGACCCATCTGCCCCAGGTCGCCGCGCAGGGCCATCACCACTACAGCGTGCGCAAGGGCGAGCGTGACGGTGTCACCGTCAGTGCGCCCAAGCGCCTGAGCCCCGAGGACCGCGTGGAAGAAATCGCCCGCATGCTCGGCGGCGTCGAGATCACTGAAACCACGCGGGCGCACGCGACGCAGATGCTTGCGTGCGCTGCGCGCGCGGGATTGGGGAGTGGGGATTAGGGATTCGCCGAGGGACGCGCTGGCGGGGCGAGCCTAGCAGCCTGTCGGATTTTGGTTGGCCGGGCTGCAAATCCGCCTGCACGGTCCACTAGCCGCCGATTCTTGACCAAGAGAGCCCACTCGGCCCGCGAATCGTCGAAAAAGTGTCCTCGCGCAGTCAGATTCTCACCTCGACCCCCAAAGCCCGACAGGCTGCTAGACGGCCATGCTGCGCAATGTGTTTCGCGTCACTCGCAAACTAGGCAAGTCCAGCCCGCGATTCGGATCCCGCTTCAGACCGCCGGCCGAAGCGTGGTCGAGTTCCAGAGCGCAGACACCCTACCCGGCCATTCCCGAATCCCCAATCACCGCTTCTTGCGCACATACAGCACGAGGCTGTGATCCTCAATGTCGTAACCGTGCTTTGCAGCGATTTCGTGCTGCAGGCGTTCGATCTCTTCGCTGACAAACTCGATCACCTTGCCGGAGTCGACGTCGACCATGTGGTCGTGATGGTGCCCGCGGTCGATCTCGAACACAGACTGGCCGCCCTCGAAGTTGTGCTTCATCACCAGGCCGGCAGCCTCGAACTGGGTCAGCACCCGATACACCGTCGCAAGTCCGATGTCCTCGTCGCGCTCCAACAGCTTCTTGTAGATGTCTTCGGCGGTCATGTGACGCGGGCTGGCGCCTTCCAGCACCTCCAGAATGCACATGCGCGGATGGGTCACCTTGAGGCCGGCGCGGCGCAGATCCTGCGATTCCATCGGGGGTCTCCTTGAACAAGCGGCCGATCGCGGTGAGCGCGCGCAACCAGGCCTGAATGCAGGCCCGCTGCGCCTTGCGCAGCGACGACCAGCAGGGCGTCGCAGTGTATCATCGGGCGCCTGTTCGCCCCGGAAGCCCGCACCGCATGCGCTCGATTGCTCTGTCCCTGTTGATTGCTCTTGGAACCGCTGGCTGCGGCGTTCTCTACAAAGTGGACATCTACCAGGGCAACCTGCTGGACGAACGCAATGTCGCCCAGCTGAAAGAAGGCATGAGCAAGCGCCAGGTGCTGTCCCTGCTTGGCAGCCCTTCGGTCAGCGACCCCTTCCATGCGAATCGCTGGGATTACCTGGCGACCATCTCGCAGCGTGGCTCCGAGCCCGAAGTGAAGAATCTGGTGCTCAACTTCGACGGCGACAGCCTCGCCAGCTTCGACGGTGATTACTTCCCGAAGCAGGACAACGAACTGCGCATCCGCCTGTCGCGCTACGGCAATCTGCCGCGCGAAGAGCGCGAAAAAGCGCGCCAGAGCCGCGCTGGCCGATAACACCCGCAGAGATCACCCCATCCGGGATCGAGCCTCCGCACATCGAGCTGGCCGAGGCCCTGCGCGGGATCTGATTCATGGACTGAACTTTCAGGCCCGGGCCGTGGGAAAGGCCAGCACCTCGTCAATGCTCGCGGCCTGCAAGAGCACCATCAAAAGTCGATCCAAACCCATTGCTACGCCGGCGCAGTCCGGCAGTCCGGCCTCGATCGCATCCAGCAGCAACTGATCCATCGGCAGCTCACGTTCGCCGCGCACTGCGCGTCGCGCGTTGTCGGCGCCGAAACGACGATGCTGCTCGGCACTGTCCGCCAACTCCCAGTAGCCGTTGGCCAGCTCGACGCCGCCGACATAGGCCTCGAAACGGCAGGCATGCGCATCCTCGCCCTCGCCCGCCAGACGGGCCAGCGCACATTGGGTGGGCGGGAAATCGTGCACCAGATAAAGCGTTGCGGGATCGAGCTTGGGCTCGATGCACAGGCTCAGCAGCAGATCGAGCCAGTCGTCGCGCTGCAGATCGCGCGCCTCGACTCCAAACGCCTGCAGGGGCGACTGCAGCTCGGCGATCGAGGCAACGACGGGGTCCAGCGCGAGGTTTTCGACAAACAAGGCGCGATAGCTCAGCCGGCGCGTTGCCAGTGACCGGCCCACCAAGGCGAACGCGGAGTGCAGAAGCTCGGCGACTTCGTCCATCAATCGATGATGGTCGAAACCGAGCCGATACCACTCAAGCATGGTGAATTCGGGATTGTGGCGCCCACCCGCCTCACCGTCGCGAAACACTCGGCCGAGTTCGTAGCAATCGCCTAAGCCGGAGGCCAGCAGCCGCTTCAACGGGAATTCGGGCGAGGTACGCAGGAACCGCTCTCGGCTGGCGCCGGCCAGCGGCCCGCTGTACTCAAGACTGAAACTGCGGATGTTCGGATCGGTGTTGGAAGCCGCCGACAATATCGGGGTTTCAACTTCCAGCACGCTGCGTTCGAAAAAGAACTCACGCAACACGCGATAGAGACGCGCCCGCAGACGCAGGGCTTCGGTCGCTGCACTCGGTCGCCAGGGCCTGTCGGCACTCATGGCTGCAGTTGTGTCCTAGTCGATGCTCTTGCCGATGCGGCTGAAGGAGATTCCGCTGTCCCAGCTCATCCAGATCAGGAACGCGCGCCCGACCAGATTGCCTTCGGGCACGAAGCCCCAGGCACGGCTATCCAGACTGTTGTCGCGGTTATCGCCCATCGCGAAATAGTGCCCCTCGGGCACCACCCAACGGTCTTGACTCATCCGCCCCAGCGCGAGCTGACGCACCAGGATCTCGTGGGTCTTGTCGCCAAAGCGCTCTCGCAAATGCTCGGCGCCATCCATTTCGCGGCCATTGCCAACGCCGATATAGCGACCGACGCGCTCCTGCGGCTGCGCCTCGCCGTTGATGTACAGGATCTTGTTCCGGTAGACGATCTCGTCACCGGGCAGGCCGACCACCCGCTTGATGTAGTCCTGGCTCGGGTTCTCCGGATAACGGAACACCACCACGTCACCGCGCGCCGGCTCGCCGACCTCGATGAACTTGGTGTTCAGCACCGGCAGACGCAGACCGTAGGTGAATTTGTTGACCAGAATGAAATCGCCGTTGAGCAGGTTCGGCATCATCGAGCTGGACGGAATCCGGAAGGGCTCGGCCAGGAATGAACGCACCAGCAGCACGATCAGGATCACTGGAAAGAACGAGCGTGCGTATTCGACGATGACCGGCTCGCGGACCATTTCGCCGCCGGCGGGAGCGATACCGCCGGCGCGCGCAGCGCGGGCCTTGGCGAAGAACAGGGCATCGATGCCCCAGACCAGACCGGTGAAGGCAGCGAGCCCCACCAGCAATGCGGCGAAATCAAAGTTCACGCGGCGGTTCCTGTGGCTTTACTTGTTGTCGACCTGGAGCACGGCGAGGAAGGCTTCCTGTGGAATCTCCACACTGCCGACCTGCTTCATGCGCTTTTTGCCTTCCTTCTGTTTCTCCAGCAGCTTGCGCTTGCGGCTGACGTCGCCGCCATAGCACTTCGCCAGCACGTTCTTGCGCATGGCCTTGACCGTGGAGCGCGAGATCACCTGCGCGCCGATCGCCGCCTGGATCGCCACATCGAACATCTGCCGCGGAATCAGTTCCCGCATCCGCTCACAGATATCGCGGCCGCGGCGGTCGGCGTACATGCGGTGGCAGATCATTGACAGCGCGTCGACGCGATCGCCGTTGATCAGCACGTCCAAGCGCACGAACGGGCCAGGCTCGAATCGCACGAAGTGGTAATCCAGCGAGGCATAGCCGCGGCTGACCGACTTCAAGCGGTCGAAGAAATCCAGCACCACTTCGGCCATCGGCAACTCGTAGCTGATCTGAACCTGGCTGCCGAGGTAGTGGATGCCCTTCTGCGAGCCGCGCTTCTCTTCGCACAGCTTGATGACGTTGCCGACGTAATCCGGCGGCGTCAGCACGGTGGCAAGGATGATCGGCTCGCGCACTTCCTCGATCTTGTTGACCGGCGGCAGTTTGGCGGGATTGTCCAGCGACACGATCTCGCCGTCGGTGGTCAGCACCTCGTAGATCACCGTCGGCGCGGTGGAAATCAGATTGAGGTCGTACTCGCGCTCCAGCCGCTCCTGCACGATTTCCATGTGCAGCATGCCCAGGAAACCGCAGCGGAATCCGAAGCCCATGGCCTCGGAGCTTTCCGGCTCGAAGCGCAGCGCCGCATCGTTCAGACGCAGCTTCTCCAGCGCCTCGCGAAGGTTCGGGAAGTCCTCGGCATCGACCGGGAACAAGCCGGCGAACACGCGCGGCTGCATCTGCTGGAAGCCCGGCAAAGGCTCGGCTGCAGGCTTGGATGCCAAGGTGATGGTGTCGCCGACCGGCGCGCCGTGCACGTCCTTGATCGACGCACACATCCAGCCAACCTCACCGGGCCCGAGCTTGTTCTTGACCAGGCGCTTGGGCGTGAAGACGCCGACTTGATCGACCGAATGCACGCGGCCGGTGGTCATCACCAGGATCTTCTCGCCGGGGATCAGGTCTCCCTGCATCACCCTAACCAGCGAGACCACACCCAGATAGTTGTCGAACCAGGAATCGATGATCAGTGCCTGCAGGCGATCGGTGTTGCCGACCTTCGGCGGCGGAATCTTGAGCACGATGGCTTCGAGCACATCGCGCACGTTCAGCCCCGTCTTCGCGCTGATCTGCAGCGCGTCGGTGGCATCGATACCGATGACGGCCTCGATCTCGCCCTTGACCTTCTCGCAGTCGGCAGTCGGCAGATCGATCTTGTTCAGCACAGGAATCACTTCCAGGCCCTGCTCCACCGCGGTGTAGCAGTTGGCGACCGACTGCGCCTCCACGCCCTGCGCGGCATCGACCACCAGCAGTGCGCCCTCGCAGGCGGACAGCGAGCGGCTTACTTCATAGCTGAAATCGACATGGCCGGGAGTGTCGATGAAGTTGAGCTGGTAGGTCTGACCATTCAGCGCGGTGTACGGCAAGGACACCGACTGCGCCTTGATGGTGATGCCGCGCTCACGCTCGATCGGATTGGAGTCGAGTACCTGGGCCTCCATCTCGCGATCGGCAAGCCCGCCGCAGATCTGGATGATGCGGTCGGCCAGGGTGGATTTGCCGTGGTCAACGTGAGCGATGATGGAAAAATTGCGGATGTGCTGCATGGATGGGGCTGTGACGCCCGCCTCGTGGTTCCAGATGACCGCGCATTATGCCATGGGCCGGCCGTGCGGCCGGCGGGATCGGGGATCGGGAGTGGGGGTTGCGTGAACACTCGCGGTTCGAGCCCGCGGGTCGCGCTTCATCCCCAACAAGGGAGGTCGGGCCGCGAGTGACGGTGCAAGCGGGCTTGCAAGGACCAGGATCAGCACGAAGCGCGCGTGCAAACTTGCCGCAGCGGCTGTGGTTGCATCCCCACCCCAAAGCCCCACTACCACTCAGCCCAACGGGTTGAGCAAGCTCTGCAGAAAAAACGACAGCACCCGCGGCTCGGCGATGATCAGGAACACCACGCCATAGACCGCGCCCCACAGATGGGCACTGTGGTTGATCGAGTCACTGCCGCGGCGATCCATGTAGATGCTGTAGCCGAGGAACAGCACGCCATAGACGATCGCCGGCACCGGGATGAAAAACACGAAAATCAGGTTCCAGGGCTGCAGCAGGATGTAGGCGAACAGCACCGCGGATACCGCGCCAGACGCCCCCAGGGTGCGGTAGTTGGGGTCGTTGGAATGCTTGAAGTAGCCCGGCAACACCGATACCAGCAGAGCCGAAACGTAGAACAGCGGAAACGCCCACAGCCCGAACTGCTGGCTCAGGAAGCTCTCGATCAGCCGACCGAAGAAGTACAGCGTGATCATGTTGAACAGCAGGTGGCCCCAGTCGGCATGGACCAGGCCGTAGGTGAACAATCGATCGTATTGGCCCTGGCGCTGCACTGCCGGCGGCCACAGCAACAGACGCGCCAGCAGCTGCGGACGCTCGATGGCCTGCCAGGAGATCAGCACGGTCAGGCCCAGAAACAGGAAGGTGAAGGGCGAATCGAAGTCCATGGGCTCAGCCTGGCAGCGCGAAAGGGCCGCCGCGCTTTTCGGCGCGCTTGTAGGCCGGGCGGGCCTCGCAGCGGGTGACGAAATCCTGCACCTTCGGCAGCTCCATGCCGCCTCTGGCCATCGCCGCCTGCAGGGGATAGCTCATCTGGATATCGGCGGCCGAGAATTGCTTGCCGGCAAACCATTTCGACTCCGCCAGACGGCTCTCGACGAAACGGAAGTGGGTGCGCAACTGCGGCTGGATGTAGCTCGCGAACACCTTGGAGCACAGCCCCTTGACCACCGGTTTGACGAAGAACGGCATTGGCTGCTTCGGCAGACGCGAGAACACCAGGGCCAGCACCAGCGGGGTCATCAGCGAGCCTTCGGCGTAGTGCAGCCAATAGCGATAGGCCAGTGACTCCGGGCTGCCTGCAGCCGGGCGCAGCTTGCCCTCGGTGTCGTAGCGCTCGATCAGGTACTCGATAATCGCGCCGGATTCGGCAACGGTGATGTCGCCATCCGTGATCACCGGCGACTTGCCCAGGGGATGCACCGCCTGCAGATCCTTGGGTGCCAGGATGGTCTTGGGGTCGCGCAGGTAGGTCTTGATCTCGTAGTCAAGGCCGAGCTCTTCAAGCAGCCAAAGCACGCGCTGCGAGCGCGACTTCTCCAGGTGATGCACGGTGATCATTGATCAAGCTCCAGCTCAGGGCCCACAGGTTAGCCGACTCCACGCGGCCTGCGCCCTTGGCCGACAGCAATCCGGCTACCATTCGCACTCCTTCCACCGCGCACTGAGAGCCTGACATGACGATTCAGATCGGCGACACAATTCCCGAGGCCACCCTGAACCTGCTGCGTGACGGCGTGCAGGCGATCACCACCTCGGAGATCTTCAAGGGCAAGCGCGTGGTGCTGTTCTCAGTCCCCGGCGCCTTCACCCCGACCTGCTCGGCCAAACACCTGCCGGGCTACATCGAACACTTCGAAGAGTTCCAGCGTCGCGGCATCGAAGTCGCCTGTATCGCGGTCAACGACGCCTTCGTGATGGGCGCCTGGGGCAAGAGCCAGAGTGCACCCGAGGGCCTGCTGATGCTGGCTGACGGCAACGGCGCCTTCACCCAGGCATTGGGTCTGGAAATGGACGCCACCGCGTTCGGCATGGGCATTCGCGGCAAGCGCTACGCGCTGTATGCCGACGATGGCGTGGTCAAGGCCCTGCATGTTGAAGCGCCGGGTGAGTTCAAGGTGTCGTCAGCGGAAGCCGTGCTGGCGGCCCTGTAGGCGCACGCGCCCCTCAGACTGACGAAGCCTCAAACGGACGCAGATTGCATCAGCCTGCACGATCAGCGGATCGTGCAGGCTGCGTCTGTTCCGCCTGCCCCGAGCGGATATCGCCCCCGGCGCTGCTGCGCGAAGCCGCTGGGTCAAAGCATCGCCATCGACAGCCAGGGCACGTAGGTGATCAGCGCCAGTGCCAGTAGCAGGATCAAGAAAAACGGTACGCAAGCGCGGACCAGACGGCCGATCGGCACCTTGAAGCGGTAGCTGGCGATGAACAGATTCATGCCGACCGGCGGGGTGAAGTAGCCCAACTGCAGGTTGGCCAGCATCAGCACGCCGAGATGAGCCGGGTGGATGCCGTAGCCGATCGCGATCGGCACCAGCAGCGGCACCAGGATGACAATGGCGGCGAACACATCGAGCAGCATGCCGACCATCAGCAGGAACACGTTCAAGGCGAGCAGGAAGGTGATCGGGCTGTCGATCGCGCCGCGAATCCACTCGAACAAGCGGGTCGGCACTTCGGCATCGACCAGCCAGTTCGACATCGCCAGCGCGGCGCCGAGGATGATCAGTATGGCGCCAACCATGCGCATCGATTCCGCCATTACCGCGGGCAGCTGACGCAGGCTGATCTCGCGACGGATCACCACAGTGACCAGCAGCACGTACAGCGCGGTGAGTGCTGCGGCTTCCGATGCGGCCAGAGCGCCGGAGTAGATCGCGCCCAGCACCAGCAGTGGCAAGGGGATCTCCCAGCCCGCCTCACGCGCGGCCTCACGCACTCGCGACCACGCGAACGGCTGTGACTGCGCCTGCAGCGCACGCCCGTGCCAGCCCGCATACATACCCAGCAGCACGATCATCAGCAGGCCCGGCAGCAGGCCGGCGATGAACAGATCTTCGATGCTGACCGAAGGCGTGGTGCCGAGCTGGCCGGCGACGAAGCCGTACAGAATCAGCGGCAGCGACGGCGCAAACAGCAGGCCAAGGCTGCCAGCGCTGGTAACCAGGCCGAGATTGAAGCGCTCGTCGAAGCCCGCCGCCTTCAGCGCCGGATACAGCAGCGCTCCCATCGCGACGATGGTGACGCCCGAGGCCCCGGTGAACGCGGTGAACAGCGCGCAGGCGACCAGGCCAACGATGGCGATGCCGCCCGGCAGCCAGCCCAGCAGCGCGTCGGAGAGTTTGAGCAGGCGCTGCGGCGCGCGGCTCTCGGCCAGCAGATACCCGGCCAAGGTGAACAGCGGAATCGCGGTCAGACCGGGCATGCCGGCCAAGCGATGGAACTCCACCGCGACCACGGTCAGATCGTAGCCGGCGGAGTGGAAACCGATGAAGGCCGCGCCGAGAATCAGCACGAACAGCGGCGCGCCGAGCAGTGCGGCCAAGGCCAACAGCAGCCAGGCCAAGGTCACGGCTCGGCACTCGCAGCGGACGACGGATCGGCATCCGCCGGCGGACCCAGCGCGCTGGCCAGCGCGAAGCGCAGGCTCAGCACCGCGAATCCGAACGGAATGATCAGCATGCCGGCCCAGCTGGGCAGCCCGGCAAACAGCGGTGCGGGCGCTTCGCGTTCCAGCTCGACCAGGCTCCAGCCGTACCAGGCCATGGCCGCACAGACACCCGCAGCAATCACTTGGCCCAAGGCCCAGATCACGCGTCGACCCGTCTCAGGCAGCAGACGTGGCAGCAGATCAAGCGAAAGATGCCGGCGATCGCGCGCGGCGCCGAGTGCGCCGAGCAAAGCGATCCACAGCACCAGGGTGCGCTGCGCGACTTCACCCTCGACCCAGCCGCTATCGGCGATCCAACGCAGGCCGATCTGCCCGGCGGCGAGCAGCAGCAGGGTCAGCAGCAGGCCGGCCAGCAGGGTGTCTTCAAGCCGGTGCAGGCCACGCAGAAGCTTGGACATCGCGCCCGCGGCCTACGGTGCAGCGGCGGGTGGCACCTTGGCCACCACCGCTTCGACCATCGCCGCGCTGAGTTCGCCGGCATCGATCATCTGCTGGCGCACGGCCATGCCGACTTCACGCCAGCGCGCCAGCTCGGCCGCATCCGGCGTGAAGCGAACCACACCCTCGCCTTCCAGCGCCGCCAGGGCGCTGATGTCAGCACGTTGGCTCTCGACATCCAGGCGTTTGGCGGCTTTGTCGAAAGCATCCAGCACGATCGCCTGATCGGCTTCGGCGATGCGGCCGAAAGCACGGTTGTCGAGCACCACGAAGCCGACCACATAGGTCAGCGGTGCATCGAACAGGTGCTTGATGCGGGTATGCCACTGCAGGGCGATCGAGCCCGCGGGGGTGTTGCCAACAATGTTGATCAGGCCGGTTTGCAGGCTGGTAAACACGTCAGCCAGCGGCAGCGGGATCGGGCTGACGCCGCCGCTGGAAAAGGTGCGCGAGGAGATCACATCGTTGTTCGGCACCCACACCTTGCCGGCGCGCAGGTGCTCAATGCTCTGCAGCGGCTCGGTGCTCATGACGTAGGCGAAGCCGACCCCGGAGATGGTCAGCACCTGGAAGCCTTTCTCGGCGATGCCCGCTTTAAGCAGCGGGTCGATCTCAGCCCGCACGGCGTCGACCTGGGCCTGGTTCTCGAACAGGAAGGGCAGCCCGTAGACCACCGCGTCGGGATACACGATCGACAGCTCGCTGCCGGTCAGCGCCCCCCCCTGCAGTTGGCCGAGCTTGATCTTGCGCATCACCGTGGCGTCATCGCCCATTACCCCGCCCGGGTAGTAGCGGAACTCGACGCGGCCCTCGGTGCGCAGCTTTACCTCATCGGCGGCCGTGCGCATTTCGCGCAACCAGCTGGAACCCTCGGGCGCCAGCGTGGCGATCTTGAAACTCTGGGCGAACAGCGGCGAAGACAGCAGCAGGATCAGCGCGGCGAACAGGGTACGCATGCAAAGCTCCAGATCAGAAGTAGTTGACGCCATCGGCGAGCAACACGCGCGCCTGCGCCTGCGCCAGCGTGTTCATCAGGGTCAGGCCGGGCGCACGCGGGTTGGCGCTGATGACCTCGTTGAGCTGCGCGTCGTGCAAGCCCTGATCGAACACCAGCCGGGCGTAGTGCCTGGCAAGCAAGGTCTTTGCCATCAGGTTACGGCCCTGGCTGAGTTCGATCGCGCGTTCGAACGCTGCCCGTCCCTGCTCGGGACGCCCACCGACTGCAGCCGGGCGCAGCGAGTTCAACACGCCGAGGTAGACATAGGGCATGCCGCTGTCGAGCGTGGGGTCCAAGGCGACCGCATGCTCCAGCAACAGGCTTACCCGCGGGATCGCGGCAATCGCGGCGTAGTCCTCGCTGTGCGTCTGGATATAGCCGGACCAGGCCGCGCCGAGCGCATACAGCCGAGCCGCGGCGGCATCACCCTGCTCGGCTGCGACCGCGGCTTCCAGTTCGTCGAACGGACCTTTGAGCGCTGCGCACAGCGCGACCTGATCGATACAGCTGGCGCGCTGGGCGTACTCGAAGGCGCGCTTGGACAGCCGCGCCGCGCGTTCCGGCTCGCTGACAAAATTGCCGGCGTAGGCGCCATACAGCCGCGCTGCCGCACGCAGGGTGCCGGCGTTGCGGGGGTCGCCTTCGAGCAGTCCATCCAGCAACAGCAGGTAAGCCGGCAAGCCCTCAGCGACCGTGGCCGGGTCGTCCTGATTGAGAATGCCGCGGCCGAGATTGTCGGCGAAGCGTTCGCTGGCGCGGTTGACGATCGAGGCGCAACCGCTGGCGGTCAGCATCAGCGCGGCCAGGCCGACGGCCAGCGCGCGCGAACGCGACGACAGCCAGCGATGAGTTTCGAATTTGGGCACAGGCAGGATTCCGTGGTGGGCATCAGTGTCTACGGCGGACGCGACGACGGTGTGACATCGCCCACACGCCATCAGCGGCCCTGCTCGCGCAGCACGCTGGCTTCCCAGGTGTTCTGCATCAGGGTGGCGACCGTCATCGGGCCGACGCCGCCCGGCACCGGGGTGATCCACGACGCGCGCTGGCGCGCTGCCTCGAAACCCACATCGCCGGTCAAGGAGCCGTCGGGCAACCGGTTGATGCCGACATCGATCACCACCGCGCCGGGCTTGATCCACTCACCCGGCACCAGGCCCGGCTTGCCGACTGCGACGATCACGATGTCGGCCGCCTCGACATGCTGCTGCAAGGTGGCGCGCGGAGTGAAGCGATGACAGCAGACGGTGGTGCAGCCGGCGATCAGCAGCTCCAGCGCCATCGGGCGACCGACGTGGTTGGACACGCCGACGATCACCGCCTGCTGTCCGCGCACCGGGCGGTCTGTCTGCGCCAGCAGATGCACGATGCCCTTGGGCGTGCATGGACGCAGACCCAATTGGCGCAAGGCGAGCCGGCCGACATTCTCGGGGTGGAAGCCATCCACATCCTTGCGCGGGTCAATGCGGTTGAGCAGGGCCTGCGCATCGACGTGCGGCGGCAGCGGCAGCTGCACCAGTATGCCGTCCACCGCCGGGTCGGCGTTGAGCCGGTCGATCAGCTCGCGCAGGTCCTGTTCCGGTGTGTCAGCCGGCAGGTCGAAATCGAACGAGGCGTAGCCCACCCGCTCACAGGCGCGACGTTTGTTGCGCACATACACCGACGAGGCGGGATCCGCACCGACCAGCACCACTGCAAGCCCCGGGGGCGCATGCCCGCCGGCAACGCGCTGCTGCACCCGCTGCGCGAGTTGCCCCAGCAGCTCATCGGCGATGCGCTTGCCATCAATCAGACGTGCCGTCATGGGTACCGGGTGCCTCACAGAATGGGTCGGCGATTATCGCCCAGCGCAGCGGCGAGCAATAGGCCACAGACGTGGCTGCCGTGCTGCGAGGCGCACGCCTTCCTCCCTGCTCGCCCCCGCAGCAGACCCATTCACGCCAGGGAGTTGCCTGCAGCGATGATCTCAGCATCCCCGGGCAGCACCAGCAAGGCCGCGCCTGCCAGCGGGGTGAACGTATCCGCGCCGACCACGCGCTTCAGCGGGGTGGCACCGAAGCCGGCTTCTACGATCGCGGTGATGATGCCCTCGCCGACGCCGGCTGAGCGACGGCCTTCGTCCACCACCAGGATGCGTTTGGCGCCGCGGCATTGTTCGGCGATGAACGCTTCGTTCAAAGGCTGCAGCCAGCGCAGATCGATCACCCGCGTGCTCCAGCCATGGCTGGCCGCCCACGCACGCTGGGCGCGCAGGCACATCGGCACGGCGTTGCCGAAGGTGAACACCACCAGGTCGTCACCGGCGCCGCCGTCTTCCGGCGCGTACACCCTGCCCTCGCCCAGCGCGATCGTCTGACCGGGCGCGGGGTAGCTGGTCAACCAGCCGCCGTCGCCGGGCGCGTAGAGGTCCTTGTTCATGTACAGCGCGATCGGCTCCAGGAATGCACAGACCCGGCCGTCGACCTTGGCGAGCGCCATCAGGGTGCGCAGCATCAGGGCGGCATCGTCGCCACGCGACGGGCAGGCCACCACCAGGCCCGGGATATCGCGCAGGGCTGTAATCGAGTTGTCATTGTGGAAATGGCCGCCGAACCCGCGCTGGTAGCCGAGCGAGGCGATCCGCATCACCATCGGGTTGCGGTACTGGTCGTTGGAGAAGAACTGCAGGCTGGCCGCTTCGCCGCGGATCTGGTCGCAGGCGTTGTGGAAATAGGCCAGGTACTGGATTTCCGGCAGCGGCAACATGCCCATGTTGGCGAAGCCCTGGGCGAGGCCGAGGATCATGGTCTCATCGAGCAAAGTGTTGAACACGCGCTTGCCGGAAAACGCCTTGAACAGGCCCTTGGTGACCGTATACACGCCACCCTTCTGGGCGACGTCTTCACCGAACAGCAGGGACTCGGGGTACTTGGCCATCAGGTCGTGCAGGGCCTGATTGATCTGGATCGCCAGATGCCTGGGCGCCTGCAGCTCGGGTAGCTTGTCCGCACCGCCAAACACCTTCAGCCGCGCTTCGGCGTAGTCGGTGCGCGCGGCCTCGGCCTGCACCTCCGCCGGGCTGTAGGGTGCCAGCGGCGCCATCACCTCGGCGAGGTCGGTCAAACGCGGTCGGCGGTCAGCGTCTTCGGCCGCCGCGAAGCAGCGCCGCCGGGTGTCTTCGTACAGGGCCAGCAGCGATCCGGGCGTGTACAGGCCCGCACGCAACGCGATATCGGCCGTCTTCAGCAGCGGGTCGGTGGCTTCGACCGCGACCAGCTCCTCGATCGATCGCCATTCGATCTCGAAGTCGGTGCCGGCATGCCCCATGATGCGGGTGGTACGCAGATGCAGGAAAGTCGGTCGCCGGGTGCTGCGGCAGTGTTCGACCGCGCGCTGCACATCGGCATAGCCGGTGGCGAGATCCAACCCATCGGCCGCGAAGTAGTCGAGATCGCGGCGGCCTTCGAAGTTCGCCCGCACCCAGTCGCGCGGCGTCTTCACCGAAATACCGATGCCGTTGTCCTCGCAGACGAACAGCACTGGCGCGGGCAGCTGCTGATAGGCGGTCCAGGCCGCGGTGTTGAAGGCGGTCTGCGCGGTGGCATGGTTGCTGGAGGCGTCGCCAAAGGAGCAGATCGCGATGCTGTCGGCGGGAATCGGCAGGACATGACCGATTCGCTTGGCCTGCTCGATCGCCACCGCAGTGCCCAAGGCTTTGGGCAGATGGCTGGCGATGGTCGAGGTCTGGGGCAGCACCCACAAGGGCTTCGAGCCCCAGACCTTGTGGCGTCCGCCGGAGGCGGGATCATCCTTGCTTGCGGCAAACGACAGCGCCGAATCCATGACCGGGTCCATATCCGGCAGCTTGCGGAAGCGCTCGGCCATAAAGCCGCCGCTGCGGTAGTGCAGGAAGGCCGGATCGGTATGGCGGGTGGCCCGCGCCACCATCGCATTGCCCTCGTGGCCGCTGGAACCGATGGTGTAAAAGACCTTGTTCTGCACCCGCAGCACCCGCGCCATCAGATCCAGATGACGGCTGATGAACTGCGACTTGAGCAGCTCGTCGAAGTCCGTGGTGCTCAAGGCACTGCCCGGCACGATCGGCTGGTCCGGCCCCGCGGCATGTACCTCGCCGCGCCAGTCGCGCACGAATTCGATGAAATTCTGGTCGCAGATCTCGGCGCGGTTGAGACCACGCATGCGGGCGGGAATCGGGGTGCTCATGGTCGTTCGGGGCTCGGCTGCGCCAGCGGGGGAGGCGCGGAAGGCGCGCATGATAGCTGGGCGCAGGCGACCTCGGAGATCGTACATGGGCAGGCCGCCCCTCCATCAGGACGCAGTCCCCGCGCGGCAGGCGCCGGCGAAGGTTGTAAAGGCTGCAGCACACACGGGCCGAACGACGCCTGCAATCGAGGGCGTGGCAGCGCACAGCCTGCGCATTGTTCACCTCGGCGCGGCCTCGGGGCCTTTTCAGTCCTTGGGCAGAAGCGTACGCTCGCGAACATATGTGCCCGCCTGCGTGGCGCACGGCCGCAGGTGGCGGCTGCCGCCCCCGACCTGCACATCCACGGGCCGCCCCCGACGTTCAGGCGCTGGCAGCCGAAATTCGAACGCAGATCCCCTCAGTTGCCAAGGCCAGGACGATCTTGAGCGTCAACCCAGCCACTGTCCCTTGCCGCTGGCCGCGCTGCCTGCTGTTGGTGATCGCATTGATCTGCAGCTCGTGGGCCTGGGCCGAAAGCGGCCCGATACCGCGGCACCCGCTGGAGCTGGAGGCGCTCACCGACGCCCGCGGCGTGCTGCAACGGCTGCCGACGGAGATCGACGCCGCAACCCGCGCTGGCGACACCCAGAAACTCGCCTTGCTGCAGCTGGCCAAGGCGAATGCCTGCCGGATCATCGCCGACTGGAAATGTCAGCGCGCTGCCGGTGAAGCGGCCCGCAGCCTCGGCGCCGAGCTCGACAACGATGTCCTGCAGGCGCGCGGCCTGATTGCGCTGGCGCGCGCAAACATTTCGATGGGTGAGTTCCACACTGGCGAACGCGCGCTGAGCCGGGCCGAGGCGCTGCTGCTGCGCACACCGGTCGCCGATCTGCTCGCCGACGTATATCTGGGCTACTCGTCCTTCAGCTTCCGGATCGGCCGCCATGCGCTTTCAGCCGACTACGCCGAGCGCGGCCTGGCGGCGCTTGACGAAAACGGCGATGCCGGCATGCGCCTGCGACTGCTGCGCAATCAGGCCAAGGCGCTCGGGCGTCTGCAGCGTTGGGCGGAGGCGCATGCCATCATGCGCAGCGCTGAAATCTGGGTGGCGCGGGTCGACGACCCCAAGCTGCATGCCGAGATCGCGCTGGAGGCAGCGGTGATCGCGCATGCCCAGGGCGATGGCGACACCCAGCGCCGCAAGGCCGATGAAATCCTCGCAATCGCGCAGCAGCTCGACAACCGGCAGCTGTTCGCGGTGGGCCAGCAGACCCACGGCCTGGCCGATCTGCAGGACGGCCGCTCCGAATCCGCAGCGCGCCACTTCGCCATCGCGGCAGACACATTCGCCGAGCTCGGCCTGCTGCGCGACGAGGCGCAGGCGGTGGCCCACTACCTGCGAGTCGCTGAAGTCAACGGCGAAATGAAGGTCTGGCTGCTGAGACACATCAATCTCACTGAACGCCTCGACCGCTCCAGCAGCGCGCTGGTCGCTGAAGAATTCAAGGATCGACTCGGCCTTGCCGAGCAGGAACTGGCCCTGGTCCGGCTGGAAGCCGAATCGGCCCGTGAGAAAGAGCGCGCCGAGCGCTTGGCCTGGGGCGTACGTCTGGGCGGAGCGCTCGCGTTCATGGGCGCCCTGCTGCTGATCGCGATGATCGCCTTCGCCCTGCAGCTTCGGCGCTGGAATGCGCGTCTGAGAGCCGAGAACGAGCTGCGTCACCGCGCCCTGGTGCAGACCAGCCACGAGCTGCGCAACCCCTTGGCCGGCATCCTCGGGATCGCCGGTCTGCTAGAGAAGGCCAGCCTGCAGCCGCCGGAGCGGCAGCAACTGGATGCCCTGCGCAGCGGCGCCGAGCATCTGCTGGAGCTCTCGCAGGATCTGCTCGACCGCGGTCGGCTTGAGGCCGGCAAGCTGGTTCTGCGGCCAACCCCGATCGACCTGCTGCCCCTGCTGCAGGAGATCGGTCGCCAGCACGAACCACTCGCGAACCGGCGCGGGCTGGGTTTCGACCTGGTACTGAAGGGCCCCGATCCGGGCCAGGTGCTGATCGACCCGACCCGTCTGCGCCAGGTGCTCGGCAACCTGCTCGGCAATGCGCTGAAGTTCACCGAGCAGGGGCGGATCCGCCTGCTGGCCCAGTTCAAGACCGGCCCGGCCGGCGCGTCTCGCATGCAGTTCGCCATCGAAGACAGCGGCCCCGGTCTGTCGCCGGAAGATCTCGCCCAGCTGTTTGTGCCCTTCGGCAAGGGCAAGGCCGGACATCGCCATCGCGACGGCGCCGGCCTGGGCCTGGCCATCGCCAGCGATCTGGTCGAACTGATGGGCGGCAAACTGCAGGCCAGCTCGAGTGCCGACAGCGGCGCGCGGTTCGAGTTCGAGATTCCGCTGCGCAAGGTGGGCGACACCGGGGAAGCGACGCCGATCGATCCCGCCGAGCTGCGCCGCTGGCAGGAAGACGCCGGCGACCTGAACCCGCGCCCGCCGCTGCGGATTTCGCTGATCGATGACGACCCCTTGCTGCAGACCCTGCAATCAACCGCGCTGGCCAGCCTTGGCGCCAGCGTGCAGTGCTTCAGTTCGGTGGAGCAATGCATCAACGCCGGTGCGCTGGGCTCGGCCGAGTTGATTCTGGTCGACTACGAACTGCGCAGCGGCGAAGGCCCGCCCGCCGTGCGTGCCGGCCTGCTGCGCGAGCGCGCATTGGGCGTGCAGGTGCTGGTGGTGTCCGCCCATCCCGTGCCCGACACCTTGCCGGATGGCGTTGACGAGTGGCTGCAGAAGCCGGTGTCGCTGGCGCGCTGGCGGGTGCTGCTGGCGCGCGCGGATGCACTGCGCGCCGCTGTCACGCTTGCCAAACACTGACCGGCTGAGCGGGCGTCGCTATCGGCTTGGGATTGCAGGCACGATCACGCGCAAGCTGCGGATCCGCTGACGCTGACCACTGCGTCATCGTCACCGCGACAACCGCGGCAGGGCACCGCTGCAAGCCCTCAGCTGCAGACGCGGTCGCGGCCCTCGGCCTTCGCACGGTAAAGCGCGGCGTCGGCGCGACTGAACAGGCGATCCGGGTGCGGCAGCCCGTCGTGGCTGGCCACACCGATGCTCACCGTCACCCGCAAGCCGGGCTGTAGATGATCGAAGACGCGGGCGGCCACCGCAGCGCGCAGGCGCTCGCAGACCACGACGGCAGCGGTCGGCCCCTGCCCAGGAAACAGCACCGCGAACTCCTCGCCGCCCCAGCGCGAGGCGACGTCAACTCCCGGACAGTGCTCGCGAATGAGCATCGCGAGCTCGCGCAACGCGGTGTCTCCGGCCGCGTGTGAACACTGGTCGTTGATGCGCTTGAAGAAATCGATATCGATCAGCGCCAGACACAGCGGATCTCCGCGGCGATTGGCGTCAGCGAAGGCCTGCGCCAGCTGCGCGTCGAAGGCGCGGCGATTGAGCAGTCCGGTCAAATAGTCCTCATTGGCCTGGCGCTCGAAGGCTTCGGCTTGCGCGCGCAGTCGCTCCGCCAGCAGGCTCTTCTCGCGGGCGATCTGCTCCAGCGATGCGGCCTTGCGCTCCAGCGCGGCGGTTTTCTCGTCGACGAGTTTCTGCAGCCGACGTTTGGCGCGCTGCAGCTGACCCAGGCGCAGCTGGGTCGCCAACCCGACCAGGCTCAACACGCCGAACGCGCCCAGAAACCAGGCCGTCGGCCGCTGCCACCAGAACGGCAGGACTTCGAAGGTCAGCGCGGTGGCCGCCGCACTGAAGGCGCCACCCGGATTCGCAGCCTGGGCCAGAAAGCGGTACTCGCCCGGCGGCAAGGAGGTGAACTGCACCTCGCGGCGATCACCGAGTTCGATCCAGCGTTCCTCGAATCCTTCCAGCCTGTAGCGGAAGCGGATGCGCTCGGGCATCAACAGGCTGAGCCCCGCCAGTCGGAATTCGATCCGTCGACTGCCGGCTGCCAGGCGGTGGCCGCCTTCGGGCGGCAGCTCGATGTCGTCCACCCGCAGTCGCTCGATCGTGACCGGCACCGGCGGTGGCCGCGCCGACAGCACCGCGACCGGGTCCAGCACGGCGAGGCCGCTGGCAGTACCGAACCAGAGGCTGCCGTCGGCGCGCGCGAGTGCGGCCGGACCGGCGGCACCGTTGCACTGCGCGCTCTCCATTCCGTCCGCCTCGTTGAACAGGGTCGCGGCGAGTGACTGGCTGCGGCCATCGGCCACCCCGCGCGCTGCGGCTGCATCGACATGCACGATGCCGCGGTTGCTGCTCAGCCACCAGCCGCCGCTGGCATCGGCGATGATCCCGAACACGGCATCCACCGGCAGGCCCGAGGCCCGCGTCACCCGCCCGGTCGGGCCGTCGTGATAACGCAGCAGGCCCAGGTCGGTCGACAGCCACAGGCTGCCGTCGATGTCTTCATGGAAGTCGAAGATGTCCTTGATCGGATCGTTGCCGAGGCGGATCGGAACCACCCGATCTCCGTCGACATAGCCCGCACCGTTCGAGGTGCCCACCCAGATTCGCCCATCGGCCGATTCGTGCAGGCTGATCACGAAATCGCGCGGCAGGCCCTGCGCCGTGGTGAAGTTGGTGATGATGCCCTCGCGGATTCGCGACAGGCCGAGCGTGGTGCCGACCCAGAGCGTGCCGTCGCGGCCTTCCTGCAACGCCCGCACCTGGTCACCGGCGAGGCCCGAAGCGCGGTTGGCAAAGGTCTCCAACACACCATCGCGGCGACGCGCGAGGCCTGCCGAAGCCGTACCGACCCACAGCGTGCCGTCGCGCGCGGAGTGCAGGCTCAGGATTGAATCCGCCGGCAAGCCCTGCGCCTGCTGGAACATCTGCAGGGCGTCCGAGCCCAGCCGATACAGGCCTCCGCTGGTGCCCACCCACAGGCTGCCGTCGGCGGCTTCGGCCACGGCGCGCACATAGGGTGTCTGCAGGCCCTGTCGGCGACTGAACATGCGCACCGGCGGCAGACGCAGCCGGAACAGCCCGGCATTGGTGCCAATCCAGACGCTCCCTTCGCGGTCCTGAGCCAGCGCAGAAACCCGGCTATTGGGCAGCCCGTCTTCAACGTCCAAGCGCTCAACCGCACCAGCGGCCCCGGCAGCATCGGCCACCCGGAACACCCCGAAACTTGTGGTACCAACCCAGAGATGGCCCTCGGAGTCCAGCATCAAGCGGGTGATGGTGTCCTGCGGCACGCCCGCTGAGAACAGGCGGAAGCCCTCGCCGGCCTGCACGAACAGGCCCCGGTCGGTGCCGACCAATAGGCGCTGGTCCGACAGCAGTGCGAGCGACAACACGGTGCCGGTCGGCAACCCTGTCGAAGGCGCAATCGCCTGCACGGTCTCATCATCAATCCAGGCAAGCCCACGGGTGGTGCCGACCCACAGACGGCCATCGCGGCCCTTCAGCAACGCGTTGACATAGACACTGGGCAGGCCATCTTCAACCGAAAAGCGGCGACTGCTGCCGTCGGAGTCAAAGCGATAGACGCCGCCGTTCTCGCCGCCTGCCCAGATCCGACCGTCACGCCCTGCGGCCACGGTAATCATCACATCGGCACTGCCGGCACCCGGCGGCCGCAGAAAATCCCAGCGCCCCTCGCGCAGCCTGGCAATGCCATCGCGTGTGGTGGCGACAAGAACAACGCCCTGTTCCGATACCGCGACGCCGCGCATCGCATTGCCGCGCAGATCGGGAATCAGACCGCTGTCGTAGACCTTGAACTCGCGACCGTTGTAGCGGACCGCACCTTCCAGCGTCGACATCCACAGGTAGCCGTCCGGGCTCTGCACAATGCTCGACACCATGTTGTGCGGCAGACCATCGCGGCTGGACCAGCGTTCGGCAAAGTAGTCGGCCAGCGGTGGCGGGGCTGCCGCGCGGGCAGCAAGCGCGAACGAAAGCGTCACCAACAGCGTCATGACGGCCGCGCAAAGAGGCACCGCGCCGCGGGTCTGGCTTCCCCTGTCGATGCAGCTGTGCACGTACGCCTGTTTCCATTCACGGCAAGCGCCGCGGCGGACATTGGCATGCAAGCAGTGTTCCGCGCGCGAACGCTGTGTGCAGGCACACTGCCCGCCCCTTCTTGGATCAACGCCCCACCAAATGAGCTCGAACTGCACCCGACTGCTGGAGATCGTCTTCCCCGACCACACCAATCACCTCGGCACCCTGTTCGGCGGCCAGGCTTTGGCCTGGATGGACAAAGCCGCCTTCATCGCCGCCTCGCGCCACGCCCGCCGCACCGTCGTCACCGCGCGCTCCGAGCAGGTCGACTTCCGCGTGCCGGTGCGACAGGGGCAGCTGGTGGAAGTGCTGTCCTGGGTGGTTGAAGTCGGCCGCACCTCGATGCAAGTGAACGTCGAACTGCACACCGAGAGCCTGCGCGACGGCAGCCGTCAGCTGTGCACCAGTGGGCGCTTCGTAATGATCGCGCTGGACGAGGACGGCCAGCCGACGGCGGTGCCGCCGCTGTCCACGCTGTCCGCATCCGCCACTGAGTAGACGCGCAGAAGCTCAGGGCCAAGCTTCTGCAGCTCTGCGAGGTGTTCAGTCAGTGACGAAAGAGGTTTTCGTCTTGGCTCCACCCGCCGCCGCCACCGCACAGCGAGCGGCGGCCGGCGCTCACTTCGACGCAGGCGTGCGTGTTGCCAGGCTGCGGCTCACGGCTTCGAGCTGTCGAGCGACTGCCGCGAGCTGGGTGCGATCGGCCTCGCCGGCCTGCTGACGCGCCTGCACGGCCTCGACCAGGGGCTTGAAGCCGACGTCCAGCGCATTGCGCAGACCGCCCAGCCACATCGCTGCGTCTGAAGCGGTGTCGCGCGAGAAGGTGCGGTTCAGCACCTGTTCGTCGAGGATGCGCTGCAGCAGCTGGATCAGTTCGGGCGCCGCCACGGCAGCCTTACTGTCGCCGGCTTGGGCACCCAGCGCGCGCACGCTTGCGACCAGATCATGCAGCTGGGCAATCATCCGCGTGCCGGTGTCGCTGTCGGCGCCGCCCAGCGACTTGTTGCGCTGGAAACCCTGCTTGATCGCCTGCCAGCGCTCGGCGCGGGTGGCATCGAGCGTGCCACGGAGTTCTGCCAGCTTCAGCAGATTCTCCTCGGCGCCGCCGGTGAGCAGCTGCGACTCACCGAGGTAGTGGTCGTCGATGAGTTTCTGCAGCTCCTGCGCGTTCATCGCCACCGACAGCTTCGCGGCCAGCTTGTTCATATTGCGGTAGCTGCCCTGCAGTTTGAACGGTGGCTCAGTGCGATAGGCCTCGGCCTGAGCGGCGCTGGCGATGTAGGCCTGGTTGACCCGATACACGATGTCGCGCACCGCCAGCAGGTTCTTCAGCACGCCGGTCAATTCGGTCAGCTCGGCCGCTGAATAGGCATGCGACAGCGCATTCGCCGAGAACTCGCGCCCTTGCGCGCGCTCGACCAGCTTGTACAGGTCATTGAGATCGCGAGTCGCCAGCGGCGCGAGTACGGGCTGAGCCGTCAGGCAGTTCTCGATATAGCTGAGCAGGAAGGCGTCTTCCTTTCCGCCCAGCACCTCGCCCAGGTTGTAGACATCGGCGCGGTTGGCCAGCATGTCGGGGATCTTGAACACCTCACCGCTCTCGGTGTACGGGTTGCCCGCCATCACCACGCAGAACTTCTTGCCGCGCATGTCGTAGGTGCGCGAGCGGCCCTGCCAGACGCCCTCGATGCGGCGGGTGGCGTCGCACAGCGAGATGAACTTCTGCAGAAACTCCGGATGGGTGTGCTGGATGTCATCGACATACAGCATCACGTTGTTGCCCATTTCCAGCGCCAAGTTGAGCTTCTCCAGCTCCTGCCGCGCGCCGGCATCCGGTGCCTGGGTCGGATCGAGCGAGCGCACTTCGTGCCCAAGAGAGGGCCCGTTGATCTTCATGAAAATCAGACCCAGCGCATGCGCCACGTATTCCATCAGCGTGGTCTTGCCGTAGCCGGGCGGGCTGATCAGCATCAGCAGGCCCATCAGGTCCGAGCGCTTGCTCTCGCCGACCGTGCCCATCTGCTTGGCCAGGTTGTCGCCGATGATCGGCAGATAGACTTCGCTGATGAGCTTGTTGCGCACAAAGGCCGATAGCGGCTTGGGCTTGAACTCCTGCAGCCGCAGGCGCGCGCGGCCGCTTTCGATCAAGGCATGCCGACGCGCCTGGTACTGACGCAAACCCGGCAGATGTCCGTGCTGATGCTGGCGCAGGCGCTGCTCGAACTCATCGACGCGGAAGCTCAGGCTGCCCTCGCGAACCCGCGCGTGCTGACCGAGCAGCCCAGTCACCGTCGCGCCAAGTTCAGCCTCGCTGATCCGATGCGACAGCCGCGATTCGCTCAGCTGCAGGCAAGCGGCCTCGATCGCGTGCTCGGCCAGCGACGCGAACTCAGGCACAAGGCACAGCGCATCGAACCACTGCCGATACAGGGCCAGCGCCACGCCGGGGCGGGCCGAGAGTTCAGTCGCCGCCAGCTGCAGGTCCTCCCAGCGATGGCCGCTGGCCAACCGCGACTTCAGCGCTTGGCTCAACAACCGCGCGGCCGCGCTGAACACGAACTGCGGGTGCTCCTCGCCCAGCACTTCCACCAGATAGCGCGCGGCCGCAGCGCTCATCTCCGCCGGCAAATCGATCCCGGCCTTGCCGCGAAAGCGCTCGACTTCGGCTTCGACTTCAGAGGCGAGCAAGGCCATCGCCGTGCCCTGCCCCAACACCTCACGCAGCTGCCGCGCCTGCCGGGCGCGCAGCGGCCACAGCTTGCCGGCTTCCGAATCGACCTGAGCCGCCCAGGCCAGAGCAGCCAGCGCGCGCGGTGCCGGCGCATGGATCAGTTGCCCGGCGGCCAGCCGCTTGGGCAACCACGCGGCCAGAATCCGCGCCGCATCGCTGTCGTGGATGCCCTTCTCGTAGCCGTCGCGATAGCGCGGCCCCGCGTAATCGCGAATCTGCCGGGTCAGCGCGTCGATATCCTGGGTGGCCAACTGCAGTGCGTCGAGCTGGAAGCCATCGCTACCGGCCTCGGCCGCCGCCAGCACGCTGGCCGCCAGGTATTCGCCGCGGTATAGCGCCGCAGACTCGGACTCCAACGCGTACTCGGCGAAGCCGCGCAGCGCATCGAGCTCGGCATCGTCGACCGGCTCGAAATACTCGGTGCCGGTGAGATGCAGATTCAGCCGCCCGTCGCGCGGCAGCAGGGTCAGGTCGAGCTCCTGCGTGTTGACGCTGAAACGGTGGCGCGGGCCCAGCTTGATCGTGTTGCCGCCATCCTCGAACAGTTCATTGCGGTCACGCTGCCCGCGCAGGGCCTGATCGCGCGCGGCCTTCAGGCGCGCCTCGATGTCGTCGGCCTTGACGCTGTCGCGCAGCTCGCGCAAATGCCCGACAAGCTCGCGCAGTTTGAGGATCAGCGCATCGCCCGCGAAGAACGCCTGCAGTTCATCCGGGCTGCCGAGCCGGTCGGTGCGCCGGTGCAGGCCTTCGAGAATGCGCAGGGCCGCTTCGTGCACGCCCTGGGCGCGGCGCTGGCGTGCATCGAGCAGGGCCTGGCGATGGCTCTCGAAGGCTTCGAGCACTTCCTCGCGCTTGGCCAGAATGTCCTGCAGAAACTGCTCGTGCTCGCCGAAGCGCGATTCAAGTTCCTCCAGCTGCAGCAGCACCCGCGCCAGCTGCTCGTCGCAGCGCTCGGGATCCGTGGCGAGGCCCAGCGCGCTGGTCAGGCTCTGACCGAACAGGGTGAACTGCGCGCCGAACTGCGCGACAGCTTCGCTGGAGGCGAGGCCGCGGCGGCGCTGATCGGCACGCGCACGCGACTGGTTCAGTCGCGCATACAGCTCCGAGATCGTCTCGACGACCTGGGTGCGCTGCGCGGCATCATCGATCGGCAGGCCCGATAGCAGGTTCGACAGCAGATCGAGGTCCAGCGACAGCTGGGCCAATCCCTCCAGCGGCGCCTTCAGCGCAGCCACGCCCTGCGCCTTGCTGGCCTCGTCGTCGAGTTTCTTCAGTCGCTCATCCAGCGGCTTCAGCGCCACCGGCGTGGCCAGAAACGCGCCGGTCGCACTGGCCAGCGCCGCATGCGCGCTGACCACCGCGGCTTCGAGCGCATCGACCGCTGCCACGTCCATGTAGCGGGCTTCGCGCAGGCTGAGCAGGCGACCGCGCTGTGCGGTCAGGCCAGACAGCCCCAGCACGAAATCATTCACTGACTCGCAGCGATCCGGCCGCGCCCGCGCCAGCAGCTCGGTTTGCGCGCTGCGCGCCTCGCGCAGGCTGCGCTCGCTGGTGGCGCGAATGCTCTCGACCTTCTCGAACTCGTCCAGCACCGATTCGCTGGTCGCTGCGACCTCACGCAGCAGCGGCGCGACCTCGGCGCATTCCGGCGTGTCCAGCCAGTGGTGCAGATCGAACAAGCGCCGCGTCGATTGGCTGAGCAGGCTGTAGCGCGCGGTCGACACTTCCTCGCTGTCGATCTCGCGCACCAGCGAGAACAGATCGGAGATGCCGCGTACCAGTTCGGCATTGCCGATCCGGCCCATGAAGCTCGCCGCCGGCGGTTTGGCCGCCGCGAACTCATCGCTGAAGAACGGCGTCTGCCAGACCTGCATCGGGTGCACGCGGGTCGGCTCGGGGCTGTCGCTTGAGAACACCACCACCCGGCCGTCTTCCAGCCGCGCATAGCCGTGGCCGAACAGCGGCGTCTGCAGCTTGCGTTCGATCAAGTTGTAGTTGAACAGGCCGATGCTGCCGGCCTCGGGATGGTAGAAAACGTAGAGCACATCCTCGCCGTTGGGCGAGCGGATCATGCGCTTGAAGCGCATCCCGGCCATGCTGCGTTCGAACGCGCGGTGCTCGCCGTTCTGCAGCAGATAGCCGCCGGGATAGACGATGCCGTGGTCTTCCGACAGCTGCACGCAGCTTTGTCCGAGCGCGTCGATGCGCAGCACCTTGCGCGCAATCACGCTGTAGGCGAGATAGCGCACGGTCTCTTCGCGGTAGGGCTGGATCCGCAGCAGGATGATGTCGCCGAGCCGGGCGAAGTCGACCTTGGCATCGTCCAGCGACTGGGTCGCGTCATCGACGGGCTCGCGGTAGATGCCGAGCCCGTCCTCGGTATTGTTCTCGATCTTGACGGTCAGGTCGCCGCCGATGGTTTCGACGAACACGGTGTCGAGGATATTCAGATGCGGGAAACGCCCCTCGACGGCGTGCTCGCGGCCGGCGCGTGTCCACTCGAAATCAAACGCAGGCGGCAGCGCGATGTCGCGCTCGCCGCGGTTGTCGATGTAGCGCACTTCGCCCTGGGGCGACACGCTCCAGCGGAACACGCGCACATCGCTCAGACGCTCGCCGATCTGGAAGCTGGCCAGCAGCAGCCCATCGCGACTGACCAGCTGCAGCAGGCGGGTGTTCTTGTAGTAGGCGTAGAGCTCGCGGAAATCCTGCGCGAAGCTGCCGGCGCCGAGAAAACTCGCGGCGATGTCGACTGGCTCGACGTCATAGCCGGCCTCGCCTTCGATCAGCCGATACAGCGAGAACACATCGCCGATCTGGGTGTCGCGCTTCAGGCCGAGGAAGACGTTGTAGCCGAACAGCAGATGCTCGCCGACCCGAACGATGTCGCGCGCCACCGCGTTGTGCTCGGTGCGCACGCGCAGCCGCCCGACCACGCTCATCTGGCTGCTGCCGAACTCGGCCAGCCGCTGCTGATTCAGACCCTCGGCCAGACCGCGCAGCCGCCCGCCCTGTTCTAGCAAGCGGGCACGCAGAACTTCGTAAGCGCCGCCTTCGGCGACGGCTTGATCTACCAGGGATTCGGGTGTGGTCATGAGATGGCCTGGGGATGCGCCGCATCGGCAAGTACGCGGCGGGAGAGATGGCGATGGCGAGCCTGCATCCAGCGAGGCTCGCTGTTCTCCCCTCTCCCCGTGGGAGAGGGGTCGGGGGAGAGGGTTCGGCGATGCCGATGCCTACGCATCGTAACGGCCTGGCTGCCGCTGCCGGAGCAAGGAATGCAGCTGGAAAGCGAAACGCCGCGCGAACACCGGACCCTCTCCCCAACCTTACCTTCGCTTCGCTCGGGCTCTCGTGGTCATCGGCTGCCACCGGCAGCCGATTGGCGACCCCGAACCGCTTCCCACGGGGAGAGGGGCTCTGCCTGAGGCGTTGGACGTTTGCAGGGCTGCCGGCAGGACACAGGTTCTGCTCGCCAGCGCCTGCAGATCTCAATCACGCTGACGCAGTGTTCTCTGCATCCGAATCGCCGCCCGCCGCGCCCGCTTCCGCAGCCTTCAGCGCCCCCACCTTCGCTACCGGTGCTCCCACACCCAGAAACTTCGACAACACCTCCTGCACCACCGGGCTCTTGCCGACCGCGCCCTCGATCGCCTTGCCGACTGACAAGGCCTTGGCGAAGGTCTCGAAGAACTCGCCGCCGCCGCCGACGATATCGACCTTCGCTTTCGAAAGCGCCGCCGCCAGCACGTCGGCCTGCTCGCGAGCGATCGACTTGTTGGCCTCGATCGCCGCCATCGCCTGCTCGAAATTCTTCTCCAGCTGCATGCGGAACTCTTCGTGCGCACGTGCCGAATCCGACAGGCCGGCGAGCGCATCGAACTTCTTCACCAGGCCCTCGGCTTCGGACTCGTAGCGACGCAGCAGCACCTCGGCTTCGGACAGGCCGATCTCGCGCGTGGCTACCGCCTTGGCGCCGCCCAGCTGCTCTTCACCGCGCGCCTGCGCGCCGAGTTTCTCTTCCAGCACCTTGGCCTCGGCCAGGCCTTCCTTCTGTTTGGCCTCCGCATGCGCCTCGACAACTCGCGCCTGCGCCAAGCCCTTCTCCTGCTCGCCGCGCGCCTCGGCACCGAGCTTCTCGGCCACCACGCGCGCCTCGGCCAGGCCTTCCTTCTCCATCGCTGCAGCATTGACCTCACGCACCCGCGCATCGGCGAGGCCCGGTGCTGCGCGCTCGGCCTCGATGCCCTCGGCCATCTTGCGCTTGCCTTCGGACTGCTTGCCGGCCGCTTCCAGCTCGGCCTGCGCGAGCGTGGTGATCTCGATGGCCTTGTGCTTGGCCTTGCTCTCGTCGGCTTCGGCCTGCTTCACCTGCTTGACCAGCTCTTCTTCGGCGCGCGCCTGGGCGTCCAGAATCGCGACCTGCTTGGAGCGCTCGGCGCTGGAGATCTCGCGCACTTCCTTGATGCGCTCCTCTTCCTGCGCGACCGTCTTCTCGACCGCGATCCGCTCGCGAATCACGTTGGCTATCAGGGTGCGCTGCTCTTCCAGCGCCTTCTCCTTCTCGATCCGCTGCAGTTCAACTTCGCGCTCACGCGACACCACTTCCAGCGCCCGCGCACGCTCGACTTTTTCCTTCTCGATGATCACCGCGCGCTGGCGGTTCTGCTCGGCGACTTCGACTTCGCGCATGCGGTTCTGATCGCGGATATCGATCTGTTCCTGCGAGCTCAGGCGCGCGGTCTCCGACTTCAGCCGCTCCTCTTCCTGCACCTTCAGAGTCTCGGCCTGCTCGCGCGCCTGGATGGTCGCGATCTCGCGCGACTGCCGCGCCTCGGCATCGGCCTGCTGCCGCGCGAGCGCCAGCAGGGCTTCCTTGGTTTCGACATTTTTCTTGGTGATCGCCAGCTCTTCGTTGCGCTCCAGCTCGTTGGTGATCACGTTCTGCGCAGCGGTCAATTCGGTGATCTTGCGGATGCCTTCGGCGTCGAGAATATTGCTCGGGTCCAGCGAGTGCTTGGGCGTCTGCTCCAGGTAGTCGATGGCGACGTCTTCAAGCACATAGCCGTTCAGATCGTTGCCGATCACCTCGACGATGCGGTCGCGGAAATCCTGCCGATTCTCAAACAGTTTGACGAAGTCGATCTGCTTGCCGACCGTCTTCAGCGCCTCGGAGAACTTGGCGTTGAACAGCTCGTTCACCGCCACCTTGTCGGACGCGCGATCCACGCCGATGGCCTTGGCGACCTTCAGCACGTCCTGCTGGGTTTCGTTCACACGCAGATAGAAGGCCACGGTGATGTCAGCGCGCATGTTGTCGCGACAGATCAACCCGTCCTTGCCGCGGCGATCGACTTCAAGCGTGATCAGCGAGATCCGCATGAACTCTTTCTTGTAGATGATCGGGTAGACCAAGGCACCGGTGAAATGCACCTTGGGCGTCGACGACAGGTCGTTGACGATCAGCGCGGTGCCCTGCGGCACCTTGATGTAGAAGGATTTGAACAAGGCGAAAATGACGATCAGGGCCAGAACAACAAGGCCGATGCCAATGAACACGGGAATCAGGGTGGCAAGATCCATGGGAAGCCCTTTGGCTGATGTGCGGGAGCGAGGAGTCGGGAATCAGTGCGGCAAAACGGATGGTCATGCACTCGGTGCTGCGGAGCATTCAGGGCCGAGTGACCCGGTATGCGTTGTGGGCTTCCAGGTATTCAACGATCAGCACGCGATCGCCGCGCCGGAAGGAATCGGCATCGGTACGCACCTGCAGAATCAGTCCGGCGCCGCCGTCGTGGTACTCGGCGCTGCCGTGCTGCGCATCGACCGTGGGGCTGCGCACCACGGCAGTCTCGCCCAGCAGCGCGTGTGCGTTCAGCCCTTCGGCGCGCGCAAACAACCCGCGCAGCGGCTGCAGCACCAAACCCGCAACGGGCAAGGCCAGGAACAGCAGGACTGGAGTCGCCAGCAGGCCGAGTCCGATCCGCAACAGGCTGGACGCGAGCCCGCCAAGCAGAAAATAGTCGACGAAATAGCTGCAGATCCAGGCAACAAAAACCAGCGCCGTGAAGATCAGCGCAAACGGCAGGCCGGCCAGACCGAACTTCATCATCAGCGCACTCAAACCGCCGGCAGCACCGATACCGGAATCGCCGCTGTCTGGCAGATCCAGCACATCGAGTTCCAGCAAGCCCAACAGCCCGAGCAGCCAGTAGCCCACGGCGACCATCAACAGAACGCTCAGGATCAGAGTTGGAAACGATAGAGCGATTTCAAGAAAGCGGTCCACGCACACCCCCGATTCGGCTCCATCGCCCCGCGCGGATGGATCAGGCTGTCGGGACGCACGAGCTTGCGAGCTGTGACGGGTCCGGCAGAGCAGGAAGCATACGGGGCCGAAGCGCTTTTGGGAGCCCTGCGGGAGGCTTCAACGAATCGCTGCAGTCCCCGAAAACACGAACGCGCCGGGTCTCTCCGGCGCGTTCGAAGTTCTCTGCAGGCAGTTGAACCTCAGCGAAGGCCGGTCTCGTTGCGGGCGATGACCAGGCGCTGGATCTCGCTGGTGCCTTCGTAGATCTCGCTGATCTTGGCGTCGCGGTGAGCGCTCCAGCGAGCACCGCCTCGGCGGTGCTGCTGGAGCGCGCATGCCTCAACGCAGGCCGGTCTCGTTCCGCGCGATGACCAGACGCTGGATCTCGCTGGTGCCTTAGTAGATCTCGTTGATCTTGGCGTCGCCGTGAGCGCTCCAGCGAGCACCGCCTCGGCGGTGCTGCTGGAGCGCGCATGCCTCAGCGCAGGCCGGTCTCGTTTCGGGCAATGACCAGGCGCTGGATCTCGCTGGTGCCTTCGTAGATCTCGGTGATCTTGGCGTCGCGGAAGTAGCGCTCCAGCGGCATCTCTTTCGAGTAGCCCATACCGCCGTGGATCTGCAGGGCCTGGTGGGTGATGTACATCGCCGCTTCCGAGGCGAACAGCTTGGCGACCGAGGCTTCGGTGGAGAAGCGCGCGCCGGTCTTCAGCGACTGCTGCTTGGCGAATGCGGCTTTCAGCGTCAGCAGCTCGGCTGCATCGAGGCGGCACTTCATGTCGGCGATCTTGGCCTGGATCATCTGGAAGCTGCCGATCGGCTGGCCGAAGCTCTTGCGTTCCTGCACATAGCTGACCGCTGCGTCATACGCCGCGCGGGCCAGACCGACCGCCTGCGCGGCGATGCCGATACGGCCGGCGTCAAGCACGCCCATCGCGATCTTGAAACCGTTGCCTTCCTCGCCGATGCGGTCTTCGACCGGGATCTTGTAGTCGCTGAACTCGATCTCGCAGGTGGCCGAGGCGCGGATGCCGAGCTTGGGCTCGGTCTTGCCGCGGTGAAAACCCTCGCGGTCGGCGTCGACCATGAACGCGCTGATGCCCTTGGCGCCCTTGTCCGGGTCGGTCATCGCGAACAGCATGATGTACTTGGCGACCGGGCCGGATGTGATCCAGCTCTTCTTGCCGTTGACGACGTAGTGGGTGCCGTCGGCTGAGAGCGTCGCCCGGCAGCGCATCGCCGAGGCGTCCGAACCCGAATGCGGCTCGGTCAGCGCGTAGGCGCCGATAGCCTCGCCGCTGGCGATCGGGGTGACGTACTTGTGCTTCTGCGCCTCGGTGCCGTTCTTCAGCAGGCCGTTGCAGTACAGGGTGTTGTTGACCGACACGATGGTCGAGTGCGCGCAGTCGGCATAGGCGATCTCGAACATCGCCAGGGTGTAGCCGATCGAATCGAGGCCCGAGCCGCCGTACTCCTGCGGCACCTCGATGCCCATCAGGCCGTTCTCGCCCAACACGCGGATGTTCTCCAGCGGGAACTCGCCGGTGCGGTCGAACTCGGCGGCGGTGGGCGCAATGCGCTCACTGGCGATGCGACGCGCAACGTCGCGGATCATCAGCTGTTCTTCGGTGAAGTTGAAGTCCATGGGGGCTCCTGAGCGTGGGCAAAATTTCAAACGGGCGCTTGAAAACCGCTCAAGTTTAACCCGGTTCAGGCAGCGGCCGGATCAAGACCGCATTGACATCTGTGCCGAACGCCCTCGCGACCAGACGCCATGCCGTGGCGCGAACGCAGACCGGTCGCGCTCGCTGCCACAGCGCTGGCCGCGCCCAGCTGAGCAGCTGCCCTGCCCGCTGTCGTCAAAGCCTGTCTGCAGGCCAGCGCGGCTTGACGCTTGCCGCCGCCCTACCTACCCTGCTTTATCTTTGAATCCCGATGAAGCGATACCCATGGATCTGAATGCCTGGTCAGCCTGTCTGCGCGTGCTGGCCGATGCGACCCGCGTGCGCCTGCTGGCGCTGCTGGAGCGCGAAGAACTGACCGTCGCCGAGCTGGCCTCGATCACGATGCTGGCGCAGCCGCGCGTTTCCACCCATCTGGCCAAGCTGAAAGAAGCCGACCTGGTGCTCGACCGCCGCGCGGGCGTGTCGGCCTACTACCGCTTCAACGAGGCGATACCGCCGGCCGAACGCGCGCTGTGGGAAACCCTCCGCAACGGCGCCGACGATCCGCTGCTGCGGCAGGATGTCGAACGCTTTCCCGAAGTACTGGCCCTGCGCGCGTCCGAGGAAAACTGGGCCGACAGCGTTGCCGGCGACATGGAGCGCCACTACTCGCCCGGCCGCACCTGGGAGGCGCTGGCGCGCTCCGCCCTGCCTTTGATGCGCCCCGGTGAAGTGCTGGACATCGCCTCCGGCGACGGCGTGCTGGCCGAACTGGTGGCGCCGCATGCGCAGCGCTACGTCTGTCTGGACTCCAGCGCGCGGGTGGTCAGTGCGGCCACCGAGCGGCTGTCGCGGCATGCCAATGTCGAAGTCGTCGAAGGCGATATGCACGCCATTGCCTACCCCGATTCAAGCTTCGATCTGGTGGTGCTGATGCATGCACTGACCTACTCGACCAAGCCGGGAAAGGCTGTACAGGAGGCCGCGCGCGTGCTGCGCCCGGGTGGGCGCCTGCTGCTGACCAGCCTGGCCAAGCATGAACACCAGGCCGCAGTGGCGCCGTATGGACACATCAATCTCGGCTTCAGCGACAAGGAGCTCAAGCGCTACGCCGAGAAGGCCGGGCTATCGGTGCAGGCAGCCAGCACCGTGACCCGCGAGCGGCGACCACCGCATTTCGAGGTGATCGCCTTGATCGCGCACAAGTCATGACGCCCGCTGGCTGGCGCTGAGCCGAAATCGACAGCCCGTGGCCGGATCCGAACCTTCGACGCTGCGCCCAGCGTCACCTCCTAGAAGCTCGCAAGCCCGCCCTCTCCGGGCACTGCCAAGGAACGACCCAATGCCCAACTATCAACCACTGCCCTGGCTGCATCCGGACCGCGTCGCCCAGCTCGACGCCGCGCTCGCGCGCCGCATCCTGATCATCGACGGTGCGATGGGCACCATGATCCAGCGCCATTCGCTCAGCGAGGAGCAATACCGCGGCGAGCGCTTTGCAGCCGGCCTGGACGCGCTGCAGTCGCAGCCGCCCTGTGGTCATGAGACAGGCCATGAACAGCACAGCCATGGCCCGACCTGCGGCTGCGATCTGAAGGGCAATAACGACCTGCTGACCCTGACCCAGCCGCAGATCATCGCCGAGATCCACCGCGCCTACCTTGAGGCCGGCGCCGATCTGATCGAGACCAATACCTTCAACAGCACCACGCTGTCGCAGGCCGACTACAAGCTCGAACACCTGGCGCGCGAACTGAATCTCGAAGGCGCCCGGCTGGCCCGACGCGAGTGCGATGCGATCGAGGCTTCCACGCCCGACAAGCCGCGCTTCGTGGTCGGCATTCTCGGCCCCACCAGCCGCACCGCCAGCATCAGCCCGGACGTGAACAATCCGGGCTTCCGCGCGACCAGCTTCGAGGAGCTTGCGGTCGCCTATCGCGAGGCCACGCACGGCCTGATCGACGGCGGCGCCGACATCATCATGATCGAGACCGTGTTCGACACCTTGAACGCCAAGGCGGCGGCATTCGCCGTGGACGACGTGTTCGCCGAGCGCGGCGCACGCCTGCCGCTGATGATCTCCGGCACCATCACCGACCGCAGCGGCCGCACCCTGTCGGGCCAGACCGCCGAGGCCTTCTGGTACTCACTCGCACATGCGCGGCCGCATGCGGTCGGCCTGAACTGCGCGCTGGGCGCCAAGGACCTGCGCGCGTACATCGATATCCTCGCGCAGGTGGCGCCGACCCACGTCAGCTGTCATCCCAACGCCGGCCTGCCGAACGCGTTTGGCGGCTACGACGAAACGCCGGAGGAAATGGCCAGCACCCTGAGCGAGTTTGCTGCCGCCGGCCTGCTGAACATAGTCGGCGGCTGCTGCGGCACCACGCCGGAGCACATCCAGGCGATCGCCAAAGCCGTCAACCAGCTCGCGCCGCGCACGCTGCCGCAGCTGCAGGAGCAGGCCGCATGACCGCACCACGCTACACGCGCCTGTCCGGCCTCGAACCGCTGCTGATCACTCCCGACACCAACTTCGTCAACGTCGGTGAGCGCACCAATGTCACCGGCTCGGCGCAGTTCCGCAAACTGATTCTGGAGCAGCGCTTCGATGAGGCTGTGGATGTCGCCCGCCAGCAGGTCGACAGCGGCGCGCAGATCCTCGACGTCAACATGGACGAGGGCATGCTCGACGCCGAGAAGGCGATGGTGACCTTCCTCAACCTGATCGCCGCCGAGCCCGATATCGCGCGCATTCCGGTGATGGTCGACAGCTCGAAATGGAGCGTGATCGAGGCTGGCCTGCGCTGCCTGCAGGGCAAGGGCGTGGTCAACTCGATCTCGATGAAAGAAGGCGAGGCCGCGTTTCTGGCCCAGGCGCGGCTGGTGCAGCGCTACGGCGCCGCCGCGGTGATCATGGCCTTCGATGAGAAGGGCCAGGCCGACACCTGCGCGCGCAAGGTGGAGATCTGCACCCGCGCGTACAGACTGCTGCGCGAGGAGCTCGACTTCCCGCCGGAAGACATCATCTTCGATCCCAACCTCTTCGCGATCGCCACCGGCATCGACGAGCACAACAACTACGCGGTGGACTTCATCGAGGCCACTCGCATCATCAAGAACACCCTCCCCCACTGCCATGTCAGCGGCGGTGTATCGAACGTCAGCTTCGCCTTCCGCGGCAACAACGTGGTGCGCGAGGCGATCCACTCGGTGTTCCTGTTCCACGCCATCCGCGCTGGCATGGACATGGGCATCGTCAACGCCGGCGGCATGCCGATCTATGACGACCTCGATACCGACCTGCGCGAGCGCGTCGAGGACGTGGTGCTGAACCGTCGCGACGACGCCACCGAGCGCCTGCTTGAGATCGCCCCGCGTTACAAGAAGGGCAAGGGCGAAGCCGCATCGCAGGACAACAGCGCCAAGCTGGCCTGGCGCGAGCAGCCGGTCGCCGAGCGCCTGCGGCACGCGCTGGTACATGGCATCGACGAGTTCATCGAGACCGATACCGAAGCCGCGCGCGTCGGCTTCGCCAAGCCGCTGGAGGTCATTGAAGGCCCGCTGATGTCGGGCATGAACGTGGTCGGCGATCTGTTCGGCGCCGGACGCATGTTCCTGCCGCAGGTGGTGAAGTCGGCGCGGGTGATGAAGAAGGCGGTCGCCTATTTGCTGCCCTACATCGAAGAAGAAAAGCTGCGCAGCGGCGAAGTCGGCCGCACCAATGGCCGCATCGTGATGGCGACGGTGAAGGGCGATGTGCACGACATCGGCAAGAACATCGTCGGCGTGGTGCTGGCCTGCAACAACTTCGAGGTGATCGATCTCGGCGTGATGGTGCCGACCCAGATCATCCTCGACCGCGCACGCGAAGTCGGCGCGGACCTGATCGGCTTGTCCGGCCTGATCACGCCCTCACTGGAGGAGATGACCCACGTCGCCAAGGAGATGCAGCGGCAGGGCTTTGTGATGCCGCTGATGATCGGCGGTGCCACCACTTCGCGCGCGCATACCGCACTGAAGATCGCCACGCACTACAAGTCGCCCACCGTGTGGGTGAAGGACGCCTCGCGCGCGGTCGGCGTGGCGCAGAGCCTGATCAGCGCCGAGCTGCGGGCGAACTTTGTCGCCGCCAACGAGGCCGACTACGCCGACATCCGCGCCCGCCACGCGCAGAAGGGCAATGGCAAGCGCCTGGTCAGCCTGGAGCACGCGCGCGGCCAGCGCTTCCAGGGCGGTTGGGCCGACTACGTGCCGCCGACGCCACCACGGCCGGGCATCACCGAGTTCAAGGATGTCTCGCTGCAGGCACTGTTGCCCTACATCGATTGGACGCCGTTCTTCAACGCCTGGGAACTGGCGGGACGTTACCCGGCGATCCTTACTGACGAGGTGGTCGGCAGCCAGGCCAGCGAGCTGTTCGCCGACGCGCAGACGATGCTGAAACAGATCATCGACGAGCGCTGGATCACCGCCAACGGCGTGGTCGGCCTGTGGCGCGCGCACAGCGTCGGCGATGACATCGAGGTGTTCAACGAACACGGCGGCGAACTGGCGGTGATCCACGGTTTACGCCAGCAGGTCGACAAGCCAGCGGAGCGTCCGGACTTCTGCCTGAGCGATTTCATCGCCCCGCACGACAGCGGCCGCGAAGACTGGTTCGGCGCATTCGCGGTCACCGCAGGCCTCGGCTGCGAAGAGCGCGCACGCGCTTTCGAGTTGGCCAATGACGACTACAGCGCGATTCTGCTGAAGTCACTGGCCGACCGCTTCGCCGAGGCAATGGCCGAGTATCTGCACGAGCGGGTCCGCAAGGAGCTGTGGGCGTATGCACCGGATGAGCAGCTCGACAACGAAGCCCTGGTGCGCGAGCAGTACCGCGGCATCCGCCCGGCGCCCGGCTATCCCGCCTGCCCCGACCACACCACCAAGCGCAGCCTGTTCCGCCTGCTCGATGCGCCCGTGCGCTGCGGCATGGCGCTGACCGAAAGCCTGGCGATGACGCCAGCGGCCTCGGTCTGCGGCATGTACTTCAGCCACCCGCAAAGCCAGTACTTCGTGGTCGGCCGGATCGGCAAGGAACAGGTCGCCGACTACGCCCATCGCCGCGGCCTGCCGATTCATGAAGCCGAGCGCTGGCTGGCACCGGTGCTGGACTACGATCCGGAGTGAGGCTTGCGACGCGTAGGCTCATCGCGCGCTGCGTAGCCGCAGCGCGTTCGCCACCACCGAGACCGACGACAGGCTCATCGCCAGCGCAGCGATCATCGGGCTGAGCAGCAGGCCGAACACCGGGTACAGCACGCCCGCGGCAAGCGGCACACCGAGGGCGTTGTAGGTGAACGCGAACCACAGGTTCTGATGCATGTTGCGGACGGTGGCCTCCGAAATCTGCCGCGCGCGCAGGATGCCCAGCAGATCGCCCTTGACCAGGGTGATCTGCGCGCTCGACATCGCCACGTCGGTGCCGGTGCCCATGGCGATGCCGACATCGGCGGCGGCCAGTGCGGGGGCGTCGTTGATGCCGTCGCCGGCCATCGCGACGCTGCGGCCCTCCGCCTTGAACCTGGCGACCAGTTCCGCCTTGTCCTGCGGCCGCACTTCGCCATGCACTTCGTCGATGCCCAGCGCACGCGCCACGGCATCGGCCGTGGTCTGGCCGTCGCCGCTCGCCATCACCACGCGCAGGCCCGCTGCGCGCAGCGCGGCGATGGCCTCCGGGGTGCTCTTCTTGATCGGATCGGCAACCGCAATCAGGCCGGCGAGCTGGCCGTCAACGGCGAAGAACATCGCGGTGGCGCCGTCGCTGCGCAAGCGCTCAGCCTCGGCGTGGGCGAGCTCAGTGGCCACGCCGCGCTCCTGCATCAAGGCCGTGTTTCCGAGCAGCAGCGCACGGCCGCCAAGCTGTCCCTGCACGCCGATCCCGGTCACAGACTCGAAGTCTTCGGCCGCCTCCAGCTGCAGGCCGCGGCGGCGCGCTTCGGCGACGATCGATTCGGCCAGTGGATGCTCGCTGCCCTGGTCGAGGCTTGCGGCCAGACGCAACACTTCGGCTTCGCTCCAGTCGCCGACGCGCACCGTCTCGCGAAAGGCCGGCTTGCCTTCGGTCAGCGTGCCGGTCTTGTCGACGATCAGGGTGTCGATGCTGCGCAGGCGCTCGATCGCTTCGGCGTCGCGAAACAGCACGCCGGCCTGCGCGGCGCGCCCGGTCGCCACCATGATCGACATCGGTGTCGCCAGCCCCAGCGCGCACGGGCAGGCGATGATCAGGACGGCGACGGCGTTGACCACGGCATAGGTCCAGGCCGGGTCAGGCCCGAACAATCCCCAGACCAGAAAGGTCGTGGTGGCAATGGCGAGCACCACCAGCACAAACCAGTAGCTGGCCCGGTCGGCCAGGCGCTGCATTGGCGCACGCGAACGCTGGGCCAGCGCGACCATCTGCACGATCTGGGCGAGCACCGTGTCCGCGCCGATGCGATCGGCGCGCATCACCAGGCTGCCGGTGCCATTGAGAGTGGCGCCGATGAGCTTGTCGCCCGGCGCCTTGTCGACCGGCATCGGCTCGCCGGTGAGCATCGATTCGTCCACCGGTGAACGACCCTCGATCACCTCGCCATCAACCGGCACCTTTTCGCCCGGGCGCACCCGCAGGCGGTCGCCGACATGCACATGGGTCAGCGCGATGTCTTCTTCGCTGCCGTCATCGCGCAGTCGTCGCGCGGTCTTGGGCGCGAGCCCGAGCAGGGCCCGGATCGCCGCCGAGGTGTTCGATCGTGCTTTGAGTTCAAGCACCTGGCCCAGAAGGGTCAGCGAGACAATGATCGCGGCGGCCTCGTAGTACACACCGACGCGGCCGTGTTCTCGGAACGAAGCGGGAAACAGATCCGGCGCCAGCGTCGCGACCAGACTGTAGCCAAAGGCCGCGCCCACGCCGGTGCCGATCAGGGTCCACATGTTCGGGCTGCGGTTGGCGATCGACTGCGCCCAGCGCTGGAAGAACGGCCAGCCCGCCCACAGCACCACCGGGGTCGACAGCAGCAGTTCGACCCAGGTGCGTGCGTTCGTCGGCAGCGCCGGAAAGTGGTGGCCGAACATGGCGAGCAGCAGCACCGAGACCGACAGCGGCAGGGTCCACCACAGGCGTCGGCGGAAGTCGATCAGCTCCGGGTTTTCGCCGTCGTCGAGGCTGGGCATCATCGGTTCCAGCGCCATGCCGCAAATCGGGCAGGTGCCGGGCGCATCGCGCACGATTTCCGGGTGCATCGGACAGGTGAACTGCGCGCCGACGGGCACAGGCGCCGTGTCTTCGTGGGCGACCGGCTTCAGGTATCGAACCGGATCGGCGACGAACTTGCTGCGGCAGCCGGCGGAGCAGAAGTGATAGGCCTGTCCTTCGTGCTGGACCTGATGCGGCGAATTCGTCGCCACACGCATGCCGCACACGGGATCCACGACGGAACCGTCGGTGGCCACCGACGGCATCGCATCGGAATGCGCCGAGTGCCTGCACGAGTGGCTACTGGATGGCGCGGTGCTGGCAGCTGCAGCGCTGGCGAGGGCGGGCATGGGCACGGCCGCCGTGGGCGTGGGCGTGGGCGTGGGCGTCGCACAGCATGCGGGCTTTGGATTCAGTGGCGAGGCGTTCATGTGGGTTCCTCCTGCGTGAGGGCATTGAGGATCGGGCAGGCCTCGGCGCGCCCGTGACCCGGACAAGCCGTGATGAGTGAATTGAGCCCGGCGCGAATGCGTTCGAGTTCGGCGATACGCTGTTCGATGTCGCCGAGTTTGCGTTCGGCCGCGCGCTTGACCTCGGCCACATCGCGCTCGTCGCTGAGGGTGAGCAAGCCGCGGACATCGTCCAGCGAAAAGCCCAGGGCTTTCGCCCGGCGGATGAAGCGCAATCGTTTCAGCTCGATCGCGCAATAGCGGCGGTAGCCAGACGCCAAGCGCCCGGCCGGCGCCAGCAAGGCGTTGCGCTCGTAGTAGCGCACCGTGTCGATGGCGACTCCGGCCTGTTTGGCGAGTTGGCCGATGCTCAGACTGGACATGCGCGATCTCCGCGAGAGCGGCCAGTCTGCGCTCTGGACCCGGGTCCGGAGTCAACACCCTCTGCGGACCTCATTCAGGTCCCGCCACCGAACCGCTCAGCAACGTTCCGCGGCAGCTGGAAAAGACGCCCCCGGTTCCGCCAGCAGCGGCCTACTCGCTGCATTTGCAATCCCGCCGGTGCAGCCCTGGGCAGTGATCACGCAGTTTCGAGATCACTGCTACGCAAGGATCGAGCCGATAGCGATCCGAAACCCTTGCCGAAGAGCGGGTGACGATGTGCGCGCCAACGCGACGCGACTGAGGTGCACGCGCAGCGCCGTGAACAGGTTGATCGCCGGGTCAGCCAGCGTATCCGTTGGATCAATCCGAGCGCGGCAAGTCCAGCGCGGTTCGCGGCGGCCCGATCATCATCGGCCCCATGGCTTTACCAGCCGCCTTCGTCCAGCAGACGCTGGGTCTCCGCATCCGCGGGTTGGGCAATGAGGCCACCGCGCGGGCTGAGGCTGACCCGATAGCGCGCGCCATCGATCAAGGGCAAGTAGGCCGCGCTGCCGAAGTCGGCGTCGACGAACTCCAGCCACTGCGGAAACTGCCCCCGCAGCGTCCACAGGTCAGGAAAGGCGTGTTCGGCCAGCGGGTGAATACTGCGCGTGGCCTCGCGCTCCTGCGCAGCATCGCGATAGCGGCCGGACAATCGCTCCAGCCGATACAGCGGCGGCGCACCGGCCAAGGCGGCCGGCAGCTTCCAGCGCAGCACCCGCGCATCCAGCTGCCATTCGTCGCCACGCAGTTCAAATCGGGTCGGTGCGCGCGGCGGCGCCAACAGCTCCACGCGGAAGTGCTGAGCCTCGATCTGCGCCACGCTCAAGGTGGCCACTTCGGTATCCTGCAGAAGGCGCGCATAGCCCAACAGCGACACACCAAACAGGGCCGTCACCGCAGCGACCAGCAGCAGCACCAGCGCAAGCAGACCACGGATCCATTTCGCCACCGCAGTGCGTCGGCCCCGACACGACCACGCCAGCGCGAACCCCATCAGCGCGGGCACAGCAGCGGCGATCAGCAACAGCCAGAGCGGATCAGTCAGTTCCATGCGAGCCATAGTAGCGAAGCGTTCCGCGAAGCCTTCACGCGCGTCCCGACTGGCGCAGCCAGGTCAGATGCAAACGACCGCAGTGCGAGGCCCCAAGTGGTCCGACCCGGCTTCAATCGCCGTCGACAAGGCCTCACCCTCGCCGCTGCATCGCGCGAGCCGGCGCTGGCCGTCATCCTGCAGCTGCAGTGACTCGCTTTGCGTCCGCACACGGTGATGTCATGTCCGCACGGCAGCCCACGCAGCGACCCACAACGAATGCGCTAGATTGGCGACTGAACCGGCTCCGGCACCCGCCATGCAACGCATCCTGATCGCCAGCTCGAAGGGCGGCTGCGGCAAAACCACCATCGCCACCAATCTCGCGGTGGCGCTGGCACATCGGGGCATGCGGGTGTGCCTGCTCGATGCCGACCCGCAGGGCTCAAGCCTCGACTGGGGCCAGGCGCGCGGACACGCCGCCCCGCCCATTCGCTGCCTGCGCAGCGCCGAAGCGGGTCAGGCGCTGATCAGCGGCTGGGCGCTGAAGGTACCGACCGATACCGACTGCCTGCTGGTCGATACCCCCGCCGGCCTGCGCCCGAACCAGATCGCCGAGTTTCTGCGCCGGGTCGATACGGTGCTGGTGCCGCTGCAGGCCTCGGCGATCGATCTGCGCGCGAGCGCGACCTTTCTGAGCGACCTCGCGCACGCCGCCGCCGTACGTTCCCACGCCGTTCGCGTCGGCCTGATCGCCAACCGCGTCCGCGCCCGAACGCTGGCCTCCCGCGACCTGCCAGGCTTTGCCGAAGGCACGCCTTTTCCGCTGATCACCAGCCTGCGCGACAGCCAGACCTACGTGCTCGCCAGCGCGCTGGGCCGCGGCCTGTTCGACTACCCCGGCGCTGCGCTCGCGCCCTGTCGTGAGGATTGGCTGCCGCTACTGGAGTGGCTGGCGCTACGGCCCGCCGATTTCGTTGCGAGCGCGAACACGGCGGCCAGCAAGGCCACGGCCGAGGTCGCCACAACGCAGGCCGCGTTTCGGCCCTGAGTGCAAACGCGCACGCACTGTCGACGGGCGGCGCAGCTGGTCGATCCAGTCCGCCGACATCGGATTGGCGCAGTGGGAATCGCGACGCCCGAGCCCTTAGCAGCACCCGCCAAAACGCCGGCAACTGTCCTTGCAAAGAACGCGGAAAGCCAGTGCGCCCGCGGTCAGGACAACCTCAACTGAGGCCTCCGACTGTTGAACACTGCAAGCCGCTATGCAGGATCAGCGCGCCAAGAACAGGTACTCTGCGCGGCTTGGTCTTTCCCGCCGAGGCGCGCCCCGCGGCCCGGCTCCACGTTCTGAACAGGTTGCGCGCAGCAGATGACTGACACCCCTACCCCTTTGACCGCCGACAGCGTCGATGCGGAGTTTGAACAGCACGTGCGCTCCGCCATCGAGGTGCTGCAGCAGATCGCGGCGAACGCGTCCCTGGTCGAGCAGCTGACTGTGGAGGACCGCGCTCGCCTGCATCAGTACATCGGCGAGATCTACATCCCCGATCCGATGGCGCGTCGCCAGCATCGCAAAATGGCCGCCAAGGCCAAGATCAAGGCGACCATCAAGAACGACGAGGCGGTGCTGCATCAGACCGGCATTCGCGAGCTGCGGCGGCGGCCGGTGTTCACCACGCCGAACTACTTTCCGCCCGAGGGCTTTGTGGCTGCCGACGAGCAGGGCGACGAGCCCGAGCGCCGCGAGTCGATCGAGCCGCAGCACTGCTATGTGTGCAAGCAGAAGTACTCGCTGATCCACCACTTCTACGATCAACTCTGCCCGGCCTGCGCCGAGTTCAACTTCGCCAAGCGCAGCGAGTTGACCGACCTGACGGGACGCGTCGCCCTGCTCACCGGCGGGCGGGTCAAGATCGGTTACCAGGCCGGCATCAAACTGCTGCGCGCCGGCGCACATCTGATCGTGACCACACGCTTTCCGCGCGACTCCGCCGCCCGCTATGCGGCCGAGCCGGACTTCGAGCAGTGGGGCCATCGGTTGGAGATCTTCGGCCTCGATCTGCGCCACACGCCCAGCGTGGAGGCTTTCTGCAGCCAACTGCTCGCCAGCCATTCGCGGCTCGATTTCATCATCAACAACGCCTGCCAGACGGTGCGCCGTCCGCCGGAGTTCTACGCCCACATGATGGAGGGCGAAACCCGCGCGTTGCAGCAGACGCCCGAGCACATCCGCCGGCTGCTGGGCGGCTACGAAGGCGTGCGCGGCTATCAAGGCCTGCCGGGCGCCGCTGCGGCCAGCCTGGTCGATGCGGCGCAGGCACTGCCCTCGGCGGCTGAGCTTTCGCAGGTGCGCCTGCTGCCAGAGGAACTGATGGCACAGGGCCATCTGTTCCCCGACGGCAAGCTCGATCAGGACCTGCAGCAGATCGATCTGCGCGGACGCAATTCCTGGCGCCTGCAGATGGCCGAGGTGCCTTCGGTCGAACTGCTGGAAGTGCAGCTGGTGAATGCGATCGCGCCTTTCCTTATCAATGCGCGGCTGAAGCCGCTGATGCTGCGCACGCCCGAGCGCGACAAACACATCGTCAACGTGTCGGCGGTGGAGGGCCAGTTCTACCGCAACTTCAAGACCACGCGTCACCCGCATACCAATATGGCCAAGGCGGCGCTCAACATGATGACGCGCACCTCGGCGCTGGACTATCACAACGATGGTATCCACATGAACAGTGTCGACACCGGCTGGGTGACAGATGAGGATCCGGTCGAGATCGCCGCGCGCAAGACCATCGACCAGCGCTTCCACCCGCCGCTGGACATCGTCGATGGCGCAGCGCGAATCGTCGACCCGATCATCTCCGGCCTGAACACCGGCGAGCACGTGTGGGGGCAGTTCCTGAAGGACTATCGGCCGACCGATTGGTGAGCCGGGCAGCGCGCAGACAGCGTCGCTGCGACCTGCACACGACTGCTTGCCGGCTGAACATACTGGCGTAGACTCTCCCGGCCAACACTGCACTGGGGGGAGTGTCATGTTGAATGCGATGCGCTGCACACGCGCCCTGCTTGCGGCACTGCTGCTGGGCGTAACAACACCGGGCACGGCGGCTGACTCGGCCGCCACACTGCCGCCCTTCCCCGCCGACCAGCCTTCGCAATGGGTCTGCAGCGATTCGCCGCCGGAGCCAGAACCTGCCGCGGTGGAGGCCTGGTGCAAGGCGAATCCGGATCGCGGCAAGCCCGCGGATCTCGGCGCGCTTCCGGCCTCGGTGACCGACCTCAACGCCAAGAATCACTATGACATCGTCCTGCGCCGCTTCCTGCGCGGTTACGACTACCGCGCGCTGGGCTGGATCCCGGATCAGCAGTGGCGCCTGACCGGCCCGATCGTCGGCGACATCGCCAGCGGCGCCAGCTATGGCGTGCACCCTGCCGTGCGGGTCTGGTACTCGCCGGAAGTGATTGATTGGCTATGCGCCGGCCGTCCCGACGTGGCCCTGCCCGACGGCGCCATGATCATCAAGGAAATGCACGCTATCGATGCGGCCGTGCTGGGCATCGATCAGAGCGCCGAGTGCATGGTGATTACCACCTCGCCCGAGAAAATCGAACCGAGTTCGTGGACGGTGATGGTGCGCGCCGGCGGCGCCAGTTTTGACGGCTGGTACTGGGCCAACCCGACCGCCAGCGGGGATGGCAACCCGCCCATCCTGACCGCCAGCGCGGTCACCGATCCGGAGTTTTTCGGCAAGGACTCGAGCCACCCGCAGCGCAATCCGAACTGGTATCCCACCGGCGATCTGTTCGGCGCCAACGGTCAGTGGGCCAGCGTGGTCACGCCCTACAGTTCGTTCGGCGCCTACTGCATGAACTGCCACGCCTCGGCGGTTTCGCATTCGACCTATTCATCGCTGGACAACGTGCTCAGCCCCGGCCTGCAGTACCGTCACTTCAGCGCGCCAGCGAGCACCGCCAAACACGCGCCAGTGCAGGTGCAGGGGCCGGCGGGCGCAGCCCACCACATTCCCAGTACGGCGGCGAGCGAACGCGCGACGCTGGGCGCGGCGAAATCCGCGCCGGCCTGGCAGTTCAGCCAGGCGCTTGCCCAGCCCGCGGCCGGCTTCGCGGAGTTCTTCGGCACACTCGGGCCGACCAGCTTCGGCGATGCGTTCGCCTATCGGCTGCCGGCCGAAACCTTCGACCACAGCCTGTCCAGCGCGCAGGGGCCGGGCCAGTTCGTCACCTCCGACCAATGCATCGGCTGCCATGACGCCACCGTGTCGAACAGCAGCGTGCCGCACATGCTGATCAAGGACCCCGAGACCGGCGCTGCCGTCAATGTGTCGCCCTATGCCGAATGGCGGGCCTCGCCGATGGGCCTGGCCGGGCGCGACCCGGTGTTCTTCGCCCAGCTGCAGAGCGAAACCAACCACCTGCCGATGTACGCCGAGTGCATCGAGACCACCTGCCTGCACTGCCACGGCGTGATGGGCCAGCGCCAGCTGGGCATCGATACCGCAAGTAGCGATGCCCGCTGCAAGAATCTGTTCGCGATCGAGCCGCCGGCGGGGATCGCGTTCGGCGAACCGTTCCGGCTCGACATGGTGGGCCAATATCAGAGCGACCAGCCCTATGCGAAGTACGGCAATCTCGCCCGCGATGGCATCTCCTGTGCGGTCTGCCACCACGTCGACAACACCGCGCTCGGCAGCGAGGCCAGCTTCACCGGCAACTGGGTGCCCGGCCCCGCCGATGTGCTCTACGGCCCCTACCAGGAAGTCGCCACCAAGCCGATGCAGCACACCCTCGGCATCACCCCGCAGTTCGGCCAGCAGATCAAGAGTTCCGACCTCTGCGGCAGCTGCCACAACATCCTGCTGCCGGTGTTCGACAACGACGGCACACCGCACAAGTTCACTGCGCCCGATGGCAGCGTGGTGACCGCGACCTACGAGCAGACCACGCATCTGGAGTGGACCAACAGCGACTTCGCCCGCGGCGACAGCTTCCAGTCCTGTCAGGACTGCCACATGCCGACCCACTTCAAATCGACCGACCTCGCCGGCACCCGCATCGCCAATATCGAATCCAGCGCCTTCGCGCCGACCACGAATCGGCTGCCCGACAGCGAGATCACCCTGACCCCGCGCGACCACTACGCGCGCCACTCGCTGCACGGCCTCAACCTGTTCTTGAACGAGATGTTCCAGCAGTTCCCGTTGCTGCTGGGCGTGCGCCAGATCGACTACATGGGCGCGACGACGACCCAGCCGGCGCTGATCACCGCGGCCGAATCGATCCAGCGCATGGCGCAGCAGCAGACCGCCGACATCGCCATCAGCGCGCTGCGCGTCGATGCCGCCACTGGCGAGGTCGAGGCCACGCTCAAGGTCACCAACAAGACCGGCCACTACCTGCCTTCGGGCGTGGGTTTCCGCCGATTGTTCATCGAGTTCGCGGTCACCGATAACTCCGGCGCACTGCTGTGGGCGTCCGGGCGCAGCAATGCGCTGGGGGTGATTCTCGACGGCATCAGCGATACGCCGCTGGCGACCGAGCAAGGCGTCAATCAGACCGAGTTCCAGCCGCACTTCCAGGTCATCAGCGACGGTAGCCAGGTGCAGATCTACCAGGAGCAGATCAAGGATTCCGCCGGCCAGATGAGCACCGCCTTCATGCGCCGGGTGCATCCGGTAAAAGACAACCGGCTGCGCCCACGTGGTTTCGACCCCAAGGTGTTCCGCGACAACCCCTCGCCCTTCATCCAGATGCTCAGCGTGCTGGACGGCGCCGAAGCCGAAGACCCGCACTACACCGACCCTGCCCTGACCGGCAGCGACGAAATCGTCTACCGCTTCCGCCTGCCGCCCGAACAGGCCCAACGCATCGAGCAGGCCAGCGCCACGCTGTACAGCCAGAGCATCCCGCCGTTCTACCTGCAGCAGCGCTTCAACGACGCCAATGTGGGGCCAGCGCAGCAGGATCAGATCCGCCGCCTGTACTACCTGACCAGCCATCTGGATGCCGGGCCGGATTCGCGCATCGCCGGCTGGAAACTGAAAGTGGCGAGCACCGTCGCAAGGCCGTAGCACCGCATCGGCGCGGCGACACGAACGAGTGTTGGCGAACTCGCCGACAAGCCTCGTATAGTTGCGCTCGCCTTACCCTGATGCCACTCCATGTCGAGCTCGGACACCGCTACCCAGGCCCTGCCGCGACCCGACACGCTCGCTGCGGGTTGGGAAGCACCGCCAGGCAGCAGCGTCGACTGGGTGGAAGGCCAGCGAGTCGGACCGTTTCGACTGGTGCGACGGCTGGGCAACGGCGGCATGGGCTTGGTCTGGCTGGCGACCCAGCTGCATCCGCTGCGGCGCGAGGTCGCCATCAAGGTGATGCTGCAGGGGCGACGCAGCACGCGTGCCGAAGCCCATTTCGAGGTTGAGCGTCAGGCCCTGGCGCAGCTCTCGCACCGCGCCATCGCGCAGATCCACGACGCCGGGCGGCTGCCTGATGGCGCGCTGTTCTTCGCGATGGAGTACGTGCCCGGCCTGCCGCTGAACGAGTACCTGCGGCAACACCCACTCAGTACCGAGGCACTGGCGCGGCTGATGATCGAGCTGTGCGCCGGCATTCAGCACGCCCATCAGCGCGGATTGATCCATCGCGATCTGAAGCCGCAGAACGTGCTGGTCCAGAACGTCGACGGCGTGGCGATGCCGAAGATCATCGACTTCGGCATCGCCCTCGGCGCCGCCCATGGCACGGCCACGCCGATGCTGCCCGACCAGATCGCCGGCACCCCCGCCTACATGTCACCGGAGCAACGCCAGCCTGGGCCGGGCGGCATCGACGCACGCAGCGACATCTATGCGATGGGCGTAATGCTGGCCGAGTGCCTCTACGCCGCTGCCGGGATGGGCCTCGTCAACACCAGCCCCGAGAGCGTCCTGCTGCGCCAGCAGCTGGCGCAAAGCCTCGGCCAGGTGATCGATCCCCTCGATGGCGTCGAACGGCCTGGACTGAACAAGCTGCACACGCTGCCGGCCGAACTGCGCGCGATCGCGGTCAAGGCCATGGCCGCAGACCGCGAGCATCGCTATGACTCGGCGTCCGCGATGGCGGACGACCTCAACCATTGGCTGCACCGCAAACCGGTGCGGGCGATGGGCGATAGCCGCGGGTACACGCTGCGCTGCTTCATCCGCCGCAACGCACTCGCCAGCGGCGCCGCGGCGCTGATCACCCTGGCCCTGCTGGTCGGCACCGCGCTCGCGCTGTACGGACTGACCGAGGCGCGCGCCGGCCGCAGCCAGGCCGAACAGGCCCTGCAGCTGGCCGAGAGCCGGCGCAACGATGCCGAACGCCTGATCCAGTTCATGCTCGGCGACTTCGCCGACAAACTGCGGCCAATCGGTCGTCTAGACCTGCTCGACAGCATCAGCAATGAGGCGATCGAGTATCTGGGTGAATCCGCAACCCGCAGCGACGGCGCCAGCGCGCTCGCCCGCGCACGCGCGCTGCGCACCTTGGGCGAAGTCCAGGTGACACGGCAGCAGTTCGATGCCGCCAAGCTGACACTTGAGCGTGCCGCCGCGCTGCTGACGCCCTGGACCACCGACGACGTGGTCGATGCCCCGACAGAGACGCTGTTCGAGTCCGGCCAGGTCGCGTTCTGGCGCGGCCTGATCGCGTTCCGACAGCGCGAGGACGAACTCGCGGATCGCCACTGGCAGCAGTATCTGCACGATGCGCGAGCGTTCGACGTGGCGACCGATGACCACGCGCGCGGCCAACAGGAAATTGCCTATGCCGTGAACAATCTCGGCACCTTGGCGATGCGCGCCGGCCGGCCGGCCGACGCCCTGCGCTATTTCTCTGAGGCCGTGGCGATCCGGCTGGGCCAGGGCATCGCCGCAGATGATCCCGACAGTCTGGAACTGGCGGACACGTACTCATGGCTGGCCGAGGCGCAGGACGCCCTGGGCAATCCCGCGGCGGCCTACGGCAGCTTGCAGCAGGCGCTGGAGCTGATCCTGAGCTACGGCAGGACAACCACGCAGGATGCAGGCCAACGCCGCAGCGAGATCGACCTGCGGCTGCTGCTTGCGTGGCTGGCGATCGACCTTGGGCGCACTGCGGAGGCCCGGTCCGTACTCGAGCCCGCACTCGCGCTGGCCGTCGAAGATGTCAACACGGATCCGACCCAGACGCGCCGGCGACTGGTGCTGGCGCGCACGGCGTTCTCGCTCGCACGCCTGCACGCGCCGGGCGACCGCGCTGGCGTGGCTGCCCTCCAACAGGGCCTGGCTGCCTTGAGCGCGGAAGCGCTGGGCACGCTTTCGCCCGAGGAACAACTGACCCTTGAGACTCGCCAATGCCTGGCCGAGCTGCAGCATGCCCGCGATGGGCTTCCCGCCTGCGTAGGCGCTGCGCTCGACAGCAACCTGTCGGCGATCCCGAAGTTCCAGGCTGACTTCCCCCTGCTCGACAGCACCGCCGAACTGGTGACCGCATCCGCCGTTCGCCAGCGCGAGCAGCTTGCCGGGCGCATCGAGCAGATGCAGACCCTGCTGCAGGCGGCGCCGGCATCACACCAGAACACGCTGCGCTATCTGCTCAGGCGCCGTGATGTGCTCGCGCTGCACACCCCGACCGACCCCGAGCTGCTGGCGGTCGGCGCTCGAATCCTGGCGATGCAAACTGCTGCCCCCACCACCACCGAGGAGACACGATGAACCAGTCGATCACCGTCACCATAACCGGCACCTTTCCGAACTACGCGATCGTCTTCAGTGCCGACCCGATACCGGTGCCCTTCAAGCAGCAACGGACGATCACCTACACCCTGAGTTCGGACGCGTTCCGCTTCACCGGCATCAGCCTGCAGCGCAACCCGTTCGACACCGACGACGAATTGACCTGGGCGATTCCGGCCAGCGGAGCGCAGCTGATCCTGACCGACATCAATGCGGATCCGATCGAATCGATCTTCTGCTTCCAGATCCTGTTCGCCGACCTGGCTGGGAACACCTTCACCAGCACCGATCCCCAGGTGCGAAACGAAGGCAAGAACTGATCCCGACTGCGGCGAGATCGATGATCTGACTGGTCGGCACCTCCACAGCCTGAGTCATCGCCAGTGCGACATCGGCCTCCTCCGCCGGCTGCGTTCAAACCTAGCGGCCCTGCGCCGGATCGGGGCAGGCAGCCCACCCCTGCGACTTCAGCTCGCTGCGGGTGGCGCTGGCAATGACGACGCAACTGCATGCCGTTCCAACGGCCGCTCAGCACCTGCTCGGCAGTGCGCACGTGAAAGTGAGCCGAAGACCGACGCCGGCCATGCTCGCGCGACGAGTTTGCAATCGCGTCCAGCAGCAACTGCGGAGAATGCAGCGCGTTGCCTGTCGCCGGCTTGCGCCTTGCCCTCTCGTTACTCAGCCAGTAGCGATTTCAGTTCGCCAGCGGCGATCAACCGGCGCAAGTCCTCAGCGCCACCAATCAGCTGGCCGCGTACAAACACCATCGGAAAGGTCGGCCAGCCCGTCCACATCTTCAGCGCCAACCTCGGGCGCCACTGCGAGAAATAGCTGCCGATGCCGATGTACTCGTAGGCGAGCCCGGACTCGGTCAGCGCCTTGCGCGCCCGGCCGACAAAGGGGTTGCCGGCCATGCCAACCACCAGCAGCGGATGGGTCGCGGCCGCCTTCTGCACCTCACTGATGAGATCCGCGTGCTGGCTGGAGATCTTGAGGCGGATGGCGGGGTGAAGCTGCTGCTCGTCAAGAATGGGGCGCGAC
>NZ_JBILJQ010000039.1:0-48305 GCF_044377145.1 Aquimonas sp. | reverse complement strand
GCGAGCGCACATGCGCCCGCCACCGCCACGCCTCCGAACACGCCATCGACCGGTCCTCCGTTGGGGAAACCGGAGACGGTCGGGAGAATCAGGTAAGGAAGGTAGGTGAGGTGGGCGGACGCTTACGAAGCCACCCAGACGGTGCGCCTGCGCTGCGCGTTTGGCGACCTCGGTGAAGTGCATGGCTTGCTCGGCGTGCGCGGCGCGGAAAAGCTGAGTGAGGATTTTGATACCGAGGGTGTCGCCCTGCGTTTACGCGTACGCCAGAGTGCCCTGTCCGCGCTCACGCTGGCGCTGCGCGAAGCCAGCCGCGGTCGGATCCTGCTGCAGGCCGAGGACTAGCCGCGGTGCGAGAATCGCAACAGCGATTCTTTACGCCTATCAACAGCCACACACCGCTGCGCCTACATCGGCACCGCGAACACGCGTAGCGAGGCCAGCAGCCCGCCATCTACACGCTCCACCAAGGCCACCGCGCGTCCATCGGGTGCGAACGCTGCCAGCGCGCCGGCGGGGGCCACCGCATAGCCCGGAGGGCGCTGACCGCGGCGGATCTGTTGCGCATGCTCAGCGCTGACCTCAAGCCGAGGAAAACCCTGCAAACCGGCTTCCAGCGGCAACAGCCAGGGCACGTCAGGCACGCCCGCCGATTGCTCCGCGATCTGTTCGATGCTCAGCATGGCCGGCTGCCGGAATGGATCCACCCACAGCCGCCGCAGTTCGCGCACATGCGCACCGCAGCCCAGCGCCTCGCCGAGATCACGGACAAGGCTGCGCACATAGGTGCCCGAGCCACATTCGATTCGCAGCCGCAGGCAGTCGCCTTCGATCCCGACCAGCTCCAGGCGATGCACCTCAACCGGCCGTGCCTCAAGCTCAAGCTGCTCGCCGCGACGCGCACGCACGTACAGCGCCTCGCCCTCGCGCTTCAATGCCGAGTAGATCGGCGGCACCTGCTGAATGGCACCTCGCAAAGGCGCGAGTGCAGCTTCAATCAGCTGCGGGTCTAGGGCGGGAACAGGACGCTCGCGCAGCAGTTCGCCGTCGGCATCATCGGTGTCGGTGGTGCGACCGAGCACCGCTACGGTTTCGTAGGCTTTGTTGGCGCCGAGCAAGTAGCCGGCGATCTTGGTGGCCTCGCCGAAGCACAGCGGCAGCAGGCCGGTCGCCAAGGGATCGAGCGCACCGGTGTGGCCGCCCTTGTCAGCGCGCAGCAGATGCCGCACGCGCTGCAGCGCAGCGCTGGATGACATCGCCGCCGGCTTATCGAGCAGAACGATACCGTCCAGACGTCGCCAGACGGTGCGCGGGCGCCGCTTCATCGCAGGCCTCAGCTTTCGCCGCGCAGCAGCGCCTCGATGCGCTCGCCGCGGTCGACCGAATCGTCGTAGTGGAAATGCAGCTCCGGCACCGCACGCATGCGCACCCGCTTGCCGAGCTCGTAGCGGATTTCCTTGGTCAGCCCCTTGAGCGCCTTCACCGCCTCGCGCGCGCGCTCGGGCTCAAGCGCGGTCACGAACACCTTGGCATGCGCCAGATCACGCGTGACCTCGACATCGGACACGCTCACCGACGGCAGCCCGTGCTCACGCACAGCCTCGTGCACCAGTTGGCCGACATCACGGCGAAGCTGGGCGGAAACGCGGTCGGTGCGGGTAAAGCTACGTTTCATTCTGAGCCGGGATTGGGGATTCGGGATTCGGGATTCGTAAAGAGCGAGGAGCAACAGGGACTCGGCTCAGCGCTCCGCATATAGGCGGAGCGGAGCCGACGCACTGGCGATTGGGGCGGGAGCGAATCCCGAATCCCGGCTTCAAAGCGTGCGCTGAACCTCGATACGCTCGTAGCACTCGATCTGGTCGCCGGGCTTGACGTCGTTGTACTGCTTCACGGCGATGCCACACTCGGTGCCGATACGCACCTCGTCGACGACCTCCTTGAAGCGGCGCAGCGATTCGAGTTCACCCTGGAAGACCACGGTGTTGTTGCGCAGCACGCGGATCGGCTTGTTGCGGCGAACCACACCCTCGATGACCATCGAGCCGGCTACCGCGCCAAACTTGGAGCTGCGGAACACGTCGCGGACCTCGGCGGTGCCGATGATCTCTTCGCGGATCTCCACGCCTAGCAGACCCGATGCCACCTGCTTCACCTGGTCGATCACGTCATAGATGATCGAGAAGTAGCGCAGGTCAAGACCATTGGACTCGATGACCCGGCGGGCGGCCGCGTCAGCGCGGACATTGAAACCGATCACCACCGCCTTGGAGGCCGCAGCCAGGGTCGCATCGGACTCATTGATGCCACCGACGCCGGAGGTGATCACGTTGATCCGGATCAGCTCGTTGGACAGACCGGTCAGCGAGTCGCGCAGCGCCTCGACCGAACCCTGCACATCGGCCTTGATGACCAGATTGAGGCTCTGCTGGCCTTCGCCCTGGCCCATCTGCGCCATGATGTCTTCCATGCGGTTGCCAGCCTGCTTGACCAGACGCGTTTCGCGCTTCTTGGTCTCACGTTGCTGGGCGACATCCTTGGCCAGACGCTCATCCTCGACCACCACGAAGTCGTCGCCGGCATCGGGCACGCCCGACAGACCCAGCACGACCACCGGAATCGACGGACCGGCCGCATCGACCTGTGCGCCGACTTCGTTGAACAGGGCGCGCACGCGGCCATATTCGGTACCGCAAACAACAAAGTCGCCCTTCTTCAGCGTGCCCTGCTGGACCAGCACGGTGGCAACCGGACCACGACCCTTGTCGAGAGCGGATTCGATCACTGCGCCGCTGGCGCGGCCATCCACCACCGCACGAAGCTCCATCACCTCAGCCTGCACCGAGATCGCCTCAAGCAGGGCATCGATGCCCATGCCGGTCTTGGCCGACACCGGCACGAACTGGGTATCACCACCCCACTCTTCCGGAATCACTTCCAGATTGGCCAAGCCCTGCTTGACGTTGTCTGGGTTGGCGTCCGACTTGTCCATCTTGTTGACTGCGATGATCAGCGGCACCTTGGCGGCGCGCGCATGCTTCACCGCTTCCGTGGTCTGCGGCATGACACCGTCATCGGCAGCCACAACCAGCACCACGATGTCGGTCAGCTTGGCGCCGCGCGCACGCATCTGGGTGAAGGCTGCATGGCCGGGCGTATCAAGGAAGCTGATAACGCCCTTCGCGGTCTGCACGTGGTATGCACCGATGTGCTGGGTGATGCCACCGGCTTCGCCGGAGGCGACGCGGGTGCGGCGGATATGGTCGAGCAGTGAGGTCTTGCCGTGGTCGACGTGGCCCATGATGGTGACCACCGGCGGCCGCAGCTCGCCTTCGCCGGTCTGTTCGACGTGGGCGATCAGCGCTTCTTCGACGTCGTTCTCGTTGGCGCGCACTGCAGTGTGGCCCAGCTCTTCAACCACCAGCACCGCGGTGTCGTGGTCGATGGTCTGGTTGATGGTGGCCATCACGCCCATCTTGAACAGCGCCTTCACCACTTCAGCGCCCTTCAGCGCCAGCTTGACGGCGAGGTCAGCGACCAGAATATTGTCGCCGATGGCGACTTCACGCAGCATCGGCGCGGTCGGGCGCGAGAAGCCGTGAACGCCGCCACCTGAGCGCGAAGCCTCCTGACGACGGCCGGGCTTCTTGCGTGCGCCACGGCGTGCGGTGCCAGCGTCGGACAGATGCAGTTCGCCGCGGCCAAACCGCGATGCATCGTCTTCGCCACCGGGACGTGCCGGAGCGCGCGCAGGGCGTGCGCGTCGATCGTCGCGGCGGGCGCCAGGAGCACCCGGTGCACCACCCGGGCCACCGGGCGCTGGCGACGACGGCCCCGCGGGACCGCGCATCGGCGGTCGCGGCCCAGTCGGACGTGGAGCCGAAGGCGATGATGGACGCGGCGAAGACGGCGGAGCCGAGGACGGACGCGGCGAAGACGGCGGAGCCGATGAGGGACGCGGCGCCGAGGGGCGCACCTGCGGCGGTGCGGCTTCAACCCGCGGCTCCGGACGACGGACCGCTGCGACCGGCTCAACCGGTGCAGGCTCGACTACAGGTGCAGGAGTGGCTGCAGGGGCTGGGGCCGGTGCAGCGGCGGCCTCGGTTTCCTGCTTGCGTGCCTGTTCGGTCTCGCGCTTGCGTGCCTCTTCGTCGGCGCGGCGCTGATCGGCTTCCTGACGCGCGGCAGCTTCGGCATCCTGGCGCGCATGCGACTCGGCCAGCAGACGCTGCGCTTCGTCACGACCGGGATCGTCGCTGGGAGTGATTTCGCTGCGCTTGACGTAGGTCCGCTTCTGACGGACTTCGACATTGACCGTGGTCTTGGTCTTGCCGGCAGCCACAGTGATTTCTTCAACCTTGCGCCGCTTCAGGGTGATCTGACGCGGAGCGGAGGGATCTTCGGCCGGCTCGTTCTTGCCATGGGTGCGCCGCAGGAAGCCGAGCAGCTTCATCTTCTCCGCGCTGGTCACCACCTGGTCGGGCCCGCTGAAGCTCATGCCGGCCTCGGCGAGCTGCTCAAGGAGCTTCTCAACCGGGGTGCCAGTCAATTTTGCGAGGGTGCTTACAGTAACTTCCGACATGTGGCTTCCTAAACTTTCATGGGCCGGCGGGGCGTTCGCCCCGGAGCGTCAAGCCGACAATTGTAACCGCAGCGGCGAAGGGTCGCCGCCCATGTGAGCAGACCGCGGCCAGGCACCGGCAATACCGGAGCCTGCACCTGCAGGCTTACTCGAACCAGTGCTTGCGTGCAGCCATGATCAGCGCGGCGGCGCGTTCAGCATCCAGGCCTTCGATATCACTGATTTCGTCCACGGCCAGCTCTGCCAGATCATCGCGGGTGGCGATGCCGCGAGAAGCCAGTGCGTAGGCGATCGCGTCGTCCATGCCGTCCAACGTCAGCAGATCATCCGCCGGCTTGTGCTCGTCGAGCTGCTCTTCAGCGGCCAGCGCCTCGGTCAGCAGGGCGTCACGCGCACGGGCGCGCAGCTCTTCGACGATGTCCTCGTCAAAGCCTTCCACTGCCAGCAGCTCCGCCGCGGGCACGTAGGCGATTTCTTCGACCGTGCTGAAACCTTCGGCCACCAGAATGCCCGCGATCTCTTCATCCACTTCGAGGCGGGCGATGAACAGCTGCCGCGCGCTGGCCTGCTCGGCCTCACTCTTGGCGGCGACCTGATCCTGGGTCATCACGTTCAACTGCCAGCCGCTCAGCTTGCTGGCCAGACGGACATTCTGCCCGCCCTTGCCGATCGCCTGCGCCAGCTTGTCTTCGGCGACAGCGATATCCATCGAGTGGCGCTCTTCGTCGACGATGATCGACTGCACCTCCGCCGGCGCCATCGCATTGATCACGAACTGGGCAGCGTTCTCGCTCCACAGCACGATGTCGATGCGCTCGCCGTTGAGCTCGTTGGACACTGCCTGAACGCGCGAACCGCGCATGCCGATACAGGCACCGATCGGATCGGTACGGGTGTCGTGGGCAATCACCGCGATCTTGGCGCGATCACCCGGGTCACGCGCTGCGCCCTTGATTTCGACCAGGCCCTGGCCCACTTCCGGCACTTCGAGCTTGAACAGCGCCATCATGAATTCTGGCGCGGCACGGCTGACGAACAACTGCGGCCCACGCGCTTCCGAGCGGACGTCGTAGAGGTAGCCACGCACGCGATCACCGGGGCGCAGCGTATCGCGCGGGATCGACTTGTCCTTGGCGATGAAGGCCTCGGCATTCCCGCCGAGATCCACGTAGATGTTGCCGCGCTCGACGCGCTTGACGATGCCGGTGATCAACTCGCCGATGCGATCGCGGTAGGCATCGACCACCTGCGCACGCTCGGCTTCGCGAACCCGCTGCACGATGACCTGTTTGGCCGCCTGCGCCGAGATGCGTCCGAAATCGACGTTCTCGACCGACTCTTCGATGGACTCACCCACTTCGGCATCGGCCTTGATGTCGACCGCGTCCATCAGGCGGATCTGACGGTGCGGTGACTCCATCACCACATCATCGGCCACCACTTCCCAGACCCGGAAGGTCTCGTAGGCGCCGTTGCTGCGGTTGATCGCCACCCGCATCTGCACGTCCTCTTCCGGAAACTGCTTCTTCGCAGCGGAGGCGAGTGCGGCTTCCAGGGCATCGAAAATGACGCCACGATCGACGCCCTTTTCATTGGCGACGGCTTCGGCTACCAGCAGGAGTTCTTTGCTCATCGTGGTGTCTCCGACAGGCCTTGGGCGGCCTGGGTGCAGGGAATCAAGGGTTGCGCCCGCTCAGCCGCGACCGCGGCCGGGGCGACGGGGCGTGGGCGCATCGGGGTCGTCGTACAGCGAGGGCTCTGCAGCATCCTCGGCGGCGGGATCGGCTTTGCCTTGTCCGATCACCGAGTAGTCCGGGACCAAGCGGGCCTTGGCGATATTGTCGTGAACAAGACTGTACTCCTTGCCCTCCTGCTCGATCCGGATCTGATCTGCGTCGACGCCGAGAATGGTCGCGCTGAAGCGGCGGCGACCATCCTGCGGCAGGTGCAGGCTGATCTTCACCGGAGAACCGATGAAGCGTTCGAAATGGGCGGGAGTAAACAGCGGACGATCGAAGCCAGGCGAGGAAACCTCAAGTACGTAATTGCCCTGGATCGGGTCATTCACGTCAAGCAAAGCGCTGACCTCGCGGCTCACCGCTTCGCAATCTTCAACGCCGACATGGCGGTCGGCGACATCAATGTACAGGCGCAACACGCTGCGATGGCTACTGGGCGCGTACTCGACCCCCAGCAGCTCCAGGCCCAAGGCCTCGACGGCAGGGTTGAGAAGGGCTTCGAGTTCCTGATTCTTCTGCGACATGTGTATGCGGATTTCCTTGGAGCTTGATCGCGCTCGCAGCCAGGCGGAGCGCGGCTAGGGCTGGGCCCTGTCCAAGACACCGGAGCCTCGTTGACCAACCTCGCCAACGCTGCGGGCCCGCAAAATGAAAGAGCCTCACGTGGAGGCTCTTTACAGTGCAGAACATCCGTAAGGATCTTCCGCAGTACTGATGGTAGCGGGGGCAGGATTTGAACCTGCGACCTTCGGGTTATGAGCCCGACGAGCTGCCAGACTGCTCCACCCCGCATCAGTCAGTGCGCAAGTATAGCGGTGTTCAAATCGCACCGCAACACTTGTCGAACTAGGTTGTTCAATCCGCGGCACCGGTGGCGCGCAGACACCACTGCATCAACGGGCCCCAGAACACGCCGAGCGCCAGCATAGCGAGGCCATTGACGGTCAGCAGCCAACGGAACTGAGGGTCTGGCGATAGGGTTTGCTTCTCGCCTTCTTCGGGCGCATCGAAGTACATGGTTCGAATGATGCGCAGGTAGTAGTAGGCGCCGATCACGGCGAACACCACGGCCACCAGCGCCAGCCACAGCATGTCGGCCTTCAGGGCAGCCTCAAGCACCGCCAGCTTGGCCCAGAAACCGAACAGCGGCGGGAAGCCGGCCAGCGAGGCCATCAGCAGCAGGATGATGAATGCATACCAGGGATGGCGCTGGTTCAGACCCCGGAAGTCGCTGATGTTGTCCGCCTCGAAGCCCTTGCGCGCCAGCAGCATCACCGCGGCAAACGCGCCGACCGACATCAACGCATAGCTGATCGCATAGAACATCGCGGCGCCATAGCCGGCGGGCGTACCCGCAGAAAGCCCGAGGAACAGGAAGCCGACGTGCGAGATGGTGGAGTACGCCAGCATCCGCTTCAGATTGGTCTGGGCGATGGCCACCACATTGCCGATCGCCAGCGACAGCACTGCAAGCCAAGCGAGCATGTGGCGCCATTCGTTGACGTCACCCACGGCGCCTTCAAGCAGCCGATAGGCCATGCCAAACGCAGCGAGCTTGGGCGCCGAGCCGATGAAGGCGGTAACTGCCGTCGGCGCGCCCTGGTAGACATCGGGTAGCCACATGTGGAACGGCGCCGCGCCGAACTTGAAGGCGATTCCGACCACCAGAAAAACCACGCCCAGCAGCAAGATGCCGCGGTTCTCACCAATGCCGCCGACGGCCGCGTGGATGGTGGCGATGTCGAGGCTGCCGGTAGCGCCGTAGATCATCGACATGCCGTAGAGCAACATGCCCGAGGCAAGTGCTCCGAGCACGAAGTACTTCATGGCAGCTTCGGTCGCAAGCTTGCTGTCACGGTCCAGCGCCACCAACGCATAGGACGACAATGCCAGCAGTTCCAGGCCCATGTACACGCTGATCAGGTTGCCCGCCGACACCAACAGCATGATGCCGAGCACGGCGAACAGGCAGAGCACGTAGAACTCGCCCTTGAACAATCCACGGTCCTGCAGATAGGGCTTGGCATAGACGAAGGCGGCGCCCGTCACCAGCAGCGCGAAGACCTTCAGCACATCAGCCACCCCATCGCGGATGAACATGCCCCCGAAGGCGGTAACCGCTTCGGTGGCGACGCCATTGCGTAGCGTCAGCGCCGCCGTGGCGACCAGGGTCAGCAGGCCCAGGAAGTGAGTCAATCCGCGCCGGGCATCGCTGATGAACAGGTCGGCCAGCAGAAGCACGCAGGTCGCCCCAAGCAGGAACAGCTCGGGCGTGAGTGGAATGAAGTCGGAGGTAGCAATCATGGCTGTCGTCTCCGCTTACAGCTTGCTGGCGGCGAGCTGCACCGCGAGTTGGGCGATGGAGACGTCCATCAGATCGGTCAACGGCTTGGGATTCACACCGAAGTAAAGGACCGCCGCAGCGAACGAGGCCAGCACCAGAAACTCATGCCCGCGCAGATCCTTCAATGCAGCGACATTGGGGTTCGCCACCTCGCCGTACAGCACCCGCTTGACCATCCACAGGGTATAGGCCGCACCAATGATCAGGGTGAGTGCAGCGACTGCGGCAATCCACGGGCTCTGCTGGAATGCTGCGAGAATCACCATGAACTCGCCAACAAAGCCGGAAGTGCCTGGCAGGCCGCTGTTGGCCATGGCAAAGAACACCATGAACGCGGCAAACATAGGCATGACGTTCGCAACGCCGCCGTAGTCCTTGATCATGCGTGTGTGCATGCGGTCGTACATCACGCCCACGCAGGAGAACATCGCGCCGGAGATGAACCCGTGCGAGATCATCTGAACCATCGCGCCCTGCAGACCCAGCTGGGCAGCATCAACGCTGCCCTGGCGCATCAGCGCGAAGGCGATGAAGGTACCGAGCGTAACGAAGCCCATGTGTGAGATCGACGAGTAGGCGATCAGCTTCTTCATATCCTCCTGCGCCAGCGCGACCAGGCCGATGTAGACCACCGCGATCAGGCTCAGCGTGATCAGCAGCCAGGCGTACTCGAAGCCCGCATCGGGCACGATCGGCAGGGTGAAGCGCAGGAATCCGTAGCCGCCGATCTTCAGCATGATCGCCGCCAGTACAACCGAGCCGGCGGTCGGAGCCTCGACATGGGCATCCGGCAGCCAGGTGTGCACCGGGAACATCGGGATCTTGACCGCGAAGGCAGCGAAGAACCCGAAGAACAGCCACATCTGTTCGGTGGAGCTGAGCTTCAGCGCATACAGGTCGGCGAGCTGGAAGCTGCCCCCTTTCAGGTACAGATAAATGAGCCCGATCAGCATGAAGATCGAGCCAAGGAAGGTGTACAGAAAGAACTTCATCGAGGCATAGATTCGGCGGTAGCCGCCCCAGACGCCGATGATGATGAACATCGGGATCAGCATGCCCTCGAAGAACACGTAGAACAGAATTGCATCGAGCGCGCAGAACACGCCGATCATCAAGCCTTCGAGAATCATGAAGGCGGCCATGTACTGGTGCACGCGCTCGTCGACCGATGTCCAGGCGCCGATCAACACCAGCACGCTGGTGAAGCAGGTCAACAGCACCAGGGCCAGTGAAATGCCGTCTACGCCCAGGTGATAGCGGATATCGAAAGCGCTGATCCAGCTGTAGTTCTCGACAAACTGCATCGCTGCGGTGCCGGCATCGAAACCGGTGTACAGCGGGATGCTGATGGCGAAAGTCAGCAGAGTGACCAGTAGGGCGAACCAGCGCACCTGCGTGGCACGTTCGGCGCCGAAAGCGAGCGCTGCAAAGCCGCCCAGTATGGGCAGCCAGATCAGCAGGCTCAGGAGGGGCAGTGAGGACGGCATCCGCAGTTCCTTTGTGTTCTTGTTATCGCGACGTCATCAGACGCGCAGCGACCAGATCAGCGCGCCGAGCAGCGCGATCAGGCCCAGGATCATGGCGAAGGCGTAGTGGTACATCAGGCCGGACTGCAGCTTGCGCACCACCGCAGCGATCCGGTCGACCAGCGCCGCGGTGCCATCGATGGCAATGCCGTCGATGACCGCGGTGTCGCCCGCCTTCCAGAAAAGCCGACCCAATCCGACGCTGCCACGAGCGAACACCGCCTGGTTGAAGTCGTCGAACCCGTACTTGTTCTCCAGCACCCGCACCGGCAGCGCGAAGGTCTTGCGCAGCGATGCGGCCATGCCAGGGTTGAAAAGATACAGATAGGTCGCGGATGCGAACCCGGCGAACGCCAGCCAGAACGCCGGCGAAGCAACGAAATGCGCGCCGAAGCCTATCGCCGCCGAGAACCAGCCGTGCTCGTCGTGCCACAGCTTGGCGGCGACGCCAGACAGGGTGTCGTGCTCGGGCAGCACGCTGATCGCACCGGAGAAGAAGTCGCCGAAGGCCATCGGCCCGACTGTCAGGAAACCTATCGCGATGGATGGAATCGCCAGCAGCACCAGCGGCAAGGTCACCACCCAAGGCGACTCGTGCGGCTCATGCGGGCCGTGGTGGTCATCGTGCCCGTGCTCGTCGTGGGCGTGCTCATGCGCATGAGCATCGCGGAAGCGCTCCTTGCCGTGGAAGGTCAAGTAGAGCAAACGGAAGCTGTAGAAGCTGGTGATGAACACGCCCAGCATCACCGCCCAATAGGCATAGCTCTGCACCCAGCCGCCCTGCCCTGCCGCCACGCCTGCAGCCTCGATGATGGTGTCCTTCGAGTAGTAGCCGGACAGGAACGGCGTGCCCACCAGGGCCAAGGTGCCGATCAGGCTGGTGATCCAGGTGATCGGCATGTATCTGCGCAGGCCGCCCATGCGGCGCATGTCCTGCTCATGATGCATACCGATGATCACCGAGCCCGCCGCGAGGAACAGCAGCGCCTTGAAGAAGGCATGAGTCATCAGATGGAACACCGCGCCGGCATAGGCCGATACGCCGAGCGCGACTGTCATGTATCCCAGCTGAGACAGCGTCGAATACGCAACCACGCGCTTGATGTCGTTTTGAACAATGCCGATCAAACCGGTGAACAGCGCAGTGGTCGCGCCGACAAACAACACGAAGGCGAGCGCGGTCTCGCTCATCTCGAACAGCGGGGACATCCGCGCCACCATGAAGATGCCAGCGGTGACCATGGTCGCGGCGTGGATCAGGGCCGAGATCGGCGTCGGGCCTTCCATCGAGTCCGGCAGCCAGACGTGCAGAGGCACCTGTGCCGACTTGCCCATTGCGCCGATGAACAGGCAGATGCAGATGAATGTCGGCACCGCCCACTGGCTGCCCGGCCACACCTCGACGCTCAGGGCGGCGATCTGCGGGGCATTGGCGAACGCGGTCTGATAGTCCAGCGTACCCAACCAGTACAGCACACCGGCGATGCCGAGCAGGAAGCCGAAGTCACCGACGCGATTGACCAGGAAGGCCTTCATATTGGCGAACACCGCCGACGGCTTCTTGAACCAGAAACCGATCAGCAGGTAGGACACGAGACCGACCGCTTCCCAGCCGAAGAACAACTGAAGGAAGTTGTTGCTCATCACCAGCATCAGCATCGAGAAGGTGAACAGGCTGATGTAGGAGAAGAAGCGCTGGTAGCCCGGATCTTCGTGCATGTATCCAATGGTGTAGATGTGCACCAGCAGCGACACGAAGGTCACCACCACCATCATCATCGCGCTCAGACGGTCGATCAAAAAACCGACATGCGCCGAGTACTCACCGATCTCGAACCAAGTGTACAGATTCTGGTTGAACACAGGCGCACCGCCCCAGACCAACTGGTACAGCACCTGGATCGACAGCGCGCAGGACAGCGCGACGCCGAGGATCGTCACCCAGTGCGCGCCGGCGCGACCGAGCTGGCGCCCGAACAGGCCCGCAAGGATCGCCCCAAGCAGCGGCGCCAGCGCGATCACCAGCAGCGAGTTCTGACTGATCACCGGCCACCCCCTTGGAACGCTCGAGCACTACACATGGAAGCTACGGGCAGCATGGTTCAACCCTTCATCGAATCGAGTTCGCCGACGTTGATCGTCGAACGGGCGCGGAACAGCGCCACCAGAATGGCAAGACCGATCGCCGCCTCGGCGGCGGCCACAGTCAGAATGAAAAACACGAACACCTGCCCGGCGGGGTCGCCCAGATGGCGCGAGAAGCCGATGAAGTTCATGTTGACCGCCAGCAGCATCAGCTCGATGCTCATCAGCAGCACGATGACGTTCTTGCGGTTGATGAAGATGCCGCCGACGCCGATGCAGAACAGCAGCGCACCGACTGCAAGGTAGTGTCCCAACGTGATCACTGGCGGCTCTCCTGCGTCTCGGCCTTCATCTTGATGATGCGCACGCGATCCTCTCGGCGCACCTGGACCTGGCGAGCCGGATCCTGTGCCTTCGGGTTGACCTGCCGACGCAAGGTGATGGCGATCGCGCCAACAATCGCCACCGTCAACACCACGGCCGCGATCTCGAACGGATACAGGTAGTCGGTGAACATCGCCTTGCCCAACCACTCGGTGTTGGACATCCCTGCTGCAAGCGCCGGATCCGCGCCGGACAGGGGCTGCTCGAAACGCGCCAGGCCGATCAGCACGATCATTTCCAGCGCCATCACGATGCCGACCACAATCCCGACAGGCAAGTAGCGGGCAAAGCCTTCGCGCAGCGGCGCGAACTTTATGTCGAGCATCATCACCACGAATAGGAAAAGCACCATCACCGCTCCCACGTAGACGAGCACCAGGGCGATGCCCAGGAATTCGGCTTGAGCCAGCAACCACAGGCAGGCGCTGGAGAAGAAGGTGAGGATCAGGAACAACACCGCGTGCACCGGGTTACGCACGGAAACCACGGCCAGCGCCGAACAGACGGCGACAGCGGCGAAGGCGTAGAAGGCGATCAGGGGATAGCTCATTGCAGGGGTTCCGGACAGGCGGACGGCAACACGGCCGACTCAGCGGTAGGCGGAGTCGAGCGTGCGGCGCTCGGCGATTTCCGCTTCCAGCCGATCGCCGATGGCGAGCAACTGGGCCTTGTTGACAACGTTCTCGCCGCGCTTCTCGAAGTGATACTCGTGGATATGCGTCTCGACGATAGAGTCGACCGGACAGGATTCTTCGCAGAAACCGCAGAAGATGCACTTGAACAGGTCGATGTCATAACGCGTGGTGCGGCGACTGCCGTCCTCGCGCGGCTCCGAATCGATGGTGATCGCCAGGGCCGGGCACACCGCTTCGCAGAGCTTGCAGGCGATGCAGCGCTCTTCGCCGTTGGGATAGCGGCGCAGCGCATGGAGTCCACGGAAACGTGGCGACTGCGGAATCTTCTCGAACGGGTAGGCGAGCGTGTAGTTCGGCTTGAAGAAGTACTTCAGGGTGAGCCACAGGCCCTGCAGCAGCTCGATCAGCAGCAGGCTCTTCAGGTATGAAACAACGCGGTTCATGCGGTCATCCTCAAGCGTTGGCCGTGAACCAGTCCGCGTGCACCGCCCAAGCGGCAACGAGGATCCAGACGATAGTGATGGGGATGAACACCTTCCAGCCCAGGCGCATGATCTGGTCGTAGCGGTAGCGCGGAAAGCTGGCGCGGAACCACACGTAGCAGAACGCGAAGAACACCGCCTTGACCAGCAGCCACCACGGGCCAGAGGCCGCGAGCGGGCCCTCGATCCAGCCCTGGAAGGGTGACAGCCAGCCGCCGAGGAACAACAACGCGGCGAGGAAGCTGATCAGGATCATGTTGGCGTACTCGGCCAGGAAGAACACGGCGAACGCCGCACCCGAGTACTCGACGTGGAATCCGGCGACGATCTCCGACTCACCTTCGGCGACGTCAAACGGCGCGCGATTGGTTTCAGCAACGCCCGAGATGAAGTAGATGATGAACAGTGGAAACAGCGGAAGCCAGAACCACTCGAAGAAACCGGCATTACCCTGCTGAGCATTGACGATCTCAGTCAGGTTCAAGCTGCCGGCAGCCACCAGCACGCCGACCAGGGCGAAGCCCATCGCGATTTCGTAGCTGACCACCTGCGCCGCCGAGCGCATCGCGCCCAGGAAGGCGTATTTGGAGTTCGAGGCCCAGCCGGCCAGCAGCACTCCATACACGCCCATCGACGTCATCGCCAGCAGCAGCAGCAGGCCAGCATTGATGTTGGCGAGCACGAAGCCATCTTCAAACGGCACCACCGCCCACGCGGCGAAGGCGGGAGCCAGCGCGAGAATGGGCGCCAGACGGAATAGAAAACCGTTGGCGCTGGTGGGCACCACGACTTCTTTCAGCAGCAGTTTGAAGGTATCAGCGAAGGGTTGGATGATGCCGATGCCGAAGACCCTGCCGACAAACACCGGCCCCTGGCGGACATGCATCCAGCCGATCACCTTGCGTTCGAACAGGGTGAAGAACGCGACGGCCACGATCAGCGGCGCAGTGATGCAGATGATCTTGACCAAGGTCCAGACCACCAGCCCGATGTCGCCGAAGCCGAGGAAGAACTCGCGGATAGGTTCGATGAGCGACAGCATGGGGACTTAGACCTTTTCCACGGTGAGCGCGCCTGCGGGCGCCAGCGGCGCCGTGGCACCGTATGCGGTTTCGATCCACAGCGCGCCCTGCGGGACGCGCGCACTGATCTCGACCTGCAGGGTGGCCTGGCCGCGACCATCGCCCACCCGCGCCATCGCACCCGAAGACAGACCGGCCGCCAGAGCATCCGCGGGGTTGAGCCGCACGCGGGGGCCTTGAGTCAGGCTGTGCGCATTCAGCGGCAACGCGCGGCGCAGCACCGCGTCGCTGCAGTAGATCGGGGTGCTGGCGATGCGCTGCAGGCCCTGAACAGCCCCGCGCTTGGACAGCCCGGCACCCGATTCGACCTTGGCCTGCTGCACGTGGGCACGCAGACCGTGGATGTCGGTGAACTCGAAGCCCTGCAGCTTCAGGGCTTCACCCAGACCACGCAGCAGACGCCAACCAGGCCGCGCATCGCCAGGCGCCTTGGCACCGGGAGCAACCAGCTGCGTTTGGCCCTGTGCGTTGACCAGGCTGCCCTCCAGTTCGGGCAGCAGGGCGATCGGCAGGATCACGTTGGCACAACGCTTCAGGCTGTCGGTGACGAAGGCGCTGAAGGCCACGACCTGTTTGGCCTGCGACAGAGCCTGCAATGCGAGTGTGTTGTCGGCGAAATCGAACTCGGGCTCGACGCCATACAGCACGTACGTGGCGCGCGGCTGTTCCAGCATCGAGCGTGCATTCAAACCCGCCGGCAACACGCCGCTGCACGCCAGACCCAACGCGTTCGCGCCACGGCTCAGCTGATTGATTCTTGCACCGGTGACCCGGGCGATGGCTTTGGCCAATGCGCGCAGCCAAGAGCCATTGGCATGACCCTGAGCATTCTCTCCCAGTTGCACCAGCGCGCTCGAAGCTGACTTCAGCTGCTCTGCGATCGCGCGGCTGACTTCGTCCACCTGTGCGGCAGCAACCGTCTCCGCCAGTTCTGCCGGCAGATCAGCGGCCGTGCCGCCCGCAGCAACGAACACGCGGGCCAGGCTGTCGAGCATCGCGTCCGGCGTGCTGATCAGCTTGGCGCTGAGGCCGAAGTTGAAGTCGAAATCCACTGGATTGATCGCGCTGATCTTGGCGCCCGCTTTCCACGCTTTGCGGATGCGATGTCCGAGGATCGGGGCCTCGTGGCGCGGGTTGCAGCCCACCAGCAGCAGTGCACGCGCCTGCTCGATTTCCGGCAGGGACATCTCGAACTCGGCGGCCACCGGAGCATCCGCGAAGTCCAGAACGTCGAGGCGATGATCGATATGCCTCGACCCCAGGCCGCGCGCAACAGCAGCCAGCAGCGCACCTTCTTCGACTGTCGTGGAGGGATGCACCAGGAACCCGGTCTGCTCGCCCTCGGCCGCCTTCAGCAGCTGCGCGGCGCGGGCAATACCCTCTTCAAGACTCACTTCCTTCCAGCTGGCGCCGTCGCGAACCAAAGCCACGCGTGCACGATCCTCCGATACCAGACCGGTGTGGCTATAGCGATCACGGTCGGAGAGCCAGCTTTCGTTGACAGCTTCGTTCTCTCGCGGAACCACGCGCATCACTTCGCCGCGGCGCACATGCAGATAGAGGTTGGACCCCAACGCATCGTGATAGCCGAGAGACTCGCGCGCAGCGAGCTCCCAGGCACGGGCGCGGAAGCGGAAGGGCTTGTTGGTCAGCGCGCCGACCGGGCACACATCGATGATGTTTCCCGACAGTTCGCTGTCGATGTTCTTGCCAATGTAGGTGCCGATCTCAAGCCGATCACCGCGGCCCATACCGCCAAGCTCGTACGTACCTGCGATCTCACTGACAAAGCGCACGCACCGGGTGCAGTGGATGCAGCGAGTCATGTCGGTGGCCACCAGCGGGCCGATGTCTTCATCGGCAACCACGCGCTTGCGTTCAACGAAGCGGCTGACCGAACGACCGTAACCCATCGCCACATCCTGCAGCTCGCATTCGCCGCCCTGGTCGCAGATCGGGCAGTCCAGCGGGTGGTTGATCAGCAGGAATTCCATGACGTTGCGCTGCGAATCCAGCGCACGCTTGGACTGGGTGTAGATCTTCATGCCTTCCATCACCGGCGTGGCGCAGGCCGGAGCGGGCTTGGGCATCTTTTCGACGTCGACCAGACACATGCGGCAATTGGCCGCGATCGGCAGCTTCTTGTGGTAGCAGAAGCGCGGGATCGGAATGCCCGCCTTGTCGGCAGCCTCGATGATCATCGAGCCCTTCGGCACCGACATCGCGGTGCCGTCGATCTCCACCTTGATCAAGTCGGGCGCCACGTTGGGCGCGGTGGGGGCGGCGCTCATGCCTTCGCTTCCGGGAATCGGGAATCGGAAATCGGGAATCGTTCAGAGCGGGAACGGCCAAGTACCGGGGCATCAGCCCTACCGATTCCCGACTCCCGATTCCCGAATCCCGCGTCGCAACAGCGAGAAAGGCTCATGCGGCTACCCCCAATTGCGCTTCGACCATCGATCGCCCATTGGCGACGTAGTACTCGAACTCATGCCAGTAGTGGCGCAGGAAGCCTTGCACCGGCCACGCGGCGGCTTCGCCGAAAGCGCAGATGGTATGGCCTTCGATCTGGCCGGCGGCAGCCTTGAGCATGTGGATGTCTTCCACCGAGCCCTTGCCTTCCACGATTCGGTTGAGCACGCGGAACATCCAGCCGGTGCCTTCGCGGCAGGGCGTGCACTGGCCGCAGCTTTCCTTGTAGTAGAACTGCGAGATGCGGCGACAGGCCTTGACCATGCAGGTGGTTTCATCCATCACGATGACGGCGCCCGAACCCAGGCCCGAGCCCGCCTTCTGCAGGGCGTCGTAGTCCATGGTCAGTTGCATGATGGTTTCGGCCGGCAGCACCGGCATGGACGAGCCACCCGGGATCACCGCTTTCAGCGTGCGACCGCCTCGCACACCGCCGGCCATCGCCAGCAGATCCTTGAACGGCGTACCCAAGCGGATTTCAAAATTGCCCGGATTGCTGACGTGGCCAGATACCGAGAACACCTTCGGGCCGCCGTTGTTCGGCTTGCCGAGGTTGAGGAACCACTCCGGGCCGTTGCGGATGATCGCCGGCACGGACGCATAGGTTTCGGTGTTGTTGATCGTGGTCGGACGACCGAACAGACCGAAATTGGCTGGAAACGGCGGCTTGAAACGCGGCTGGCCTTTCTTGCCTTCCAGCGACTCCATCAGCGCAGTCTCTTCACCACAGATGTATGCGCCGGCGCCAAGCGCGGAATAGATATCGATATCGACGCCCGAGCCCAGCACGTTCTTGCCCAGCCAGCCGTTGGCGTATGCGTCTTTCAGCGCCTCTTCGAAGTGCTCGAAGGGCTCGTGATGAAACTCGCCGCGCAGATAGTTGTAGGCCGCCGTACTGCCGGTCGCGTAGCACGCGATCGCCATGCCCTCGATCACCGAATGCGGGTTGTAACGCAGGATGTCGCGGTCTTTGCAGGTGCCAGGCTCGGACTCATCGGAGTTGCACAGGATGTACTTCTGGCCGGGCGCGTTGCGCGGCATGAAGCTCCATTTCAGGCCGGCCGGAAAACCGGCGCCGCCGCGCCCGCGCAGACCGCTCTGCTTGACCTGCTCAATGACCTGCTCCTGCGGAATCTTGTCCGTCAGTATCTTGCGCAAGGCTTGGTAGCCACCGACCTTCAGGTAGCTTTCGTAGGACCACGGCGTATCGAAATGCAGCGTGGTGTAAACGACGTTGTGCTCTTGCGGTTCGGGTCCGTACGCCATTGCCTTCTCACCTTCTTGCTCTCTACCGCTCGCAGGATGGCGGGCGGGCTGCTGTGCAGGTCGCTGCGGCGCGGCGCCGGGTGGCGTCGCTGCCTGCGCGGCCTACTTCAGCGAATCCAGAATCGCGTCCATCGACGCCGCATCAAGACGCTCGTAATAGTGGCCGTTGACCACCATCATCGGCGCCCCGCAGCAGGCGGCGAGGCATTCCTCTTCGCGCTTGAGGTAGATCCGGCCGTCGGCGGTACTCTCACCGAGCTTGATGCCCAGACGTTTCTCGACGTGAGTCACCAGGTCTTCCGCCCCGTTCAACCAGCAGCTGATGTTGGTGCAGATCGCCACGTTGTTGCGGCCGACCGGCTGCAGCTCGAACATCGAGTAGAACGTCGCCACCTCGTAGGCCCACACCGACGGCAGATCCAGGTAGCGCGCCACGGCGGTCACCAGATCATCCGACAGCCAGCCGCCGTTCTGCTCCTGCGCAGCCATCAGGCCCTGGATCAAGGCCGAGCGCTTGCGCTCGGGCGGGAATTTGCCGACCCAGTGGTCGATGTGATGACGGGTGTGCTCGCTCAACAAGGCGAGCGGGTCGACCTCGCATACCGCTTCGAAGTTGCCGCTGGCCTTCATCGGTCGATCTCTCCAAACACCACGTCATAAGTGCCGATCATCGCCACCACGTCGGCCAGCATGTGACCGCGCACGATCGAATCCATCGAGCTCAAGTGGGCGAAGCCGGGCGCGCGCAGCTTGACCCGGAACGGCTTGTTGGCGCCGTCCGAGATCAGATAGCAGGCGAACTCCCCCTTGGGCGCCTCGACCGCTGCATACGTCTCACCAGGCGGCACGCAATAGCCTTCGGTAAACAGCTTGAAGTGATGGATCAAGGCTTCCATGTCGTCCTTCATCTCCTCGCGGGAGGGCGGCGACACTTTGAAGTTTTTCAGCATGACCGGGCCGGGATTCGCGCGCAGCCACTTGATGCACTGCTTGACGATGCGGGTGCTCTGGCGCATCTCTTCGACGCGGACCAGATAGCGGTCATAACAGTCGCCGTTAACGCCGACCGGAATGTCGAAATCGACTTCGGCGTACTTCGCGTAAGGCTGCTTCTTGCGCAGATCCCAAGCCACACCGGAGCCACGCAGCATCGGGCCGCTCATTCCCCACGCCAAGGCATGCTCGGGGCTGACCACGCCGATGCCGACAGTCCGCTGCTTCCAGATGCGGTTGTTGGTCAGCAGGGTTTCGTACTCGTCAATCTTCGACGGAAAGTCATCGGCAAACGCGTCGAGGAAATCGAGCATCGAGCCTTCGCGCCAGGCGTTGCGGCGCTGCAGATTCTTGCCCTTGGTCCACGGCGACTCGCGGTACTGCGGCATCCGATCCGGCAGATCGCGGTAGACGCCGCCCGGGCGGTAATAGGCCGCATGCATGCGCGCGCCTGAGACGGCTTCGTAACAGTCCATCAGCTCTTCGCGCTCTCGGAAGGCGTACAGGATGACCGCCATCGCGCCGAGGTCGAGGCCGTTCGACCCGACCCACATCAAGTGATTCAGGATGCGGGTGATCTCATCGAACAGGGTGCGGATCCACTGCGCCCGCTCCGGTGCCTCGATCCCCAGCAGTTGTTCGATTGCACGCACGTACGCGTGCTCGTTGCACATCATCGACACGTAGTCGAGGCGATCCATGTAGCCGATCGATTGGTTGAACGGCTTGGACTCAGCAAGCTTCTCGGTACCGCGATGCAGCAGGCCCACATGCGGGTCTGCACGCATCACCGTCTCGCCGTCCAGCTCCAGCACCAGGCGCAGCACGCCGTGGGCGGCCGGGTGCTGCGGACCGAAGTTCATCGTGTAGTTGCGGATCTGCTGCATGGCTTACTTGCCCTGCCCTGCGCTGCGTTCGGCCTGGGCCTGTTCGTAGCGGGAATCGTGGCGAACCACACGCGGCACGCCGACGCGCGGATCGATGCTCACCGGCTCGTACACCACGCGACCCTTCTCAGGGTCGTAGCGCACTTCGACATTGCCGATCAGCGGGAAATCCTTGCGGAACGGATGGCCGACGAAACCGTAGTCGGTCAGGATCCGTCGCAGGTCAGGATGACCTTCGAACACGATCCCGTAGAGGTCAAACGCTTCGCGCTCGAACCAGTTGGTGCCCGGCCAGATTTCGGTGACGCTCGGCACCACCGGCAGGCTGTCGTCCGCACCGAAACAGCGCACCCGCAGGCGGCGGTTGTGTAGGATCGAAAGCAGATGGAACACGGCGGCAAACCGACCCGCACCGCTGGACACAGCCGGCCGCTGCTGCCAGTTGAAGCGCCCAGGGCCGAAACCCTCGACACCGCGGGAGAAGCCCTCGTGCGAGATGTCGCTGGTGTCCCACTCGACATCGCCAAAACCGAGGTAGTCGACGCCGCAGACATCAACCGCTTGGTCGAACCGGAATTCAGGGTCATCGCGCAGGGTGCGGCAGACCTCCAGCAGGGAATCCGGCGCGACCTCGATCGTGGTCTCGTCACGCTCGCAGCTGCACTTGAGCAACTTGCCTTCGAAACGAATGCGCAGACGTTCTGCCAGCGGGGAGAGTTCGTTGGCCATGAGGTCAGCGCGCGATCGTATTGGTTCGGCGGATCTTCTTCTGCAGCTGCAGGATGCCGTAGATCAGCGCCTCGGCGGTGGGCGGACAGCCCGGCACGTAGACGTCGACCGGCACCACGCGATCGCAGCCGCGGACCACCGAATAAGAGTAGTGGTAGTAGCCGCCACCGTTCGCGCAGCTGCCCATGGAAATCACCCATTTCGGGTTTGGCATCTGGTCGTAGACCTTGCGCAGCGCCGGAGCCATTTTGTTGACCAGGGTCCCGGCGACAATCATGACGTCCGACTGGCGCGGCGACGGGCGGAAGATCACCCCGTAACGGTCCAGATCCAGGCGGGACATACCGGCGTGCATCATTTCGACCGCGCAACAGGCCAGACCGAAAGTCATCGGCCACATCGACCCGGTGCGCGCCCAATTCATCAGCGCATCCACCGAAGTGGTGACGAAGCCGCGCTCAAGCAGAGGGTTATCGCCTTCAGGACGCAGGATGTCGTCCAGCCGGCCGATCGGCTCAGGGTTGTGCAGCAGCTGGCTCACTCCCATTCCAGCGCTCCCTTCTTCCATTCGTAGACGAAACCGATCACGAGAATCCCCAGGAACACGGCCATGGCGGCGATCGCCGTGATGCCGATGTCCTTGAACACCAGCGCCCACGGAAACAGGAAGGCGATCTCGAGATCGAAAATGATGAACAGGATGGCGACCAGATAGAAGCGCACATCGAACTTCATGCGCGCATCTTCGAAGGCCTCGAAGCCGCACTCGTAGGGCGACAGCTTCTCGCCGTCGGGAGTGTTCGACTTGGGACCGAGCAGCCAGCCGAGTATCAGCAGGAGAACGCCGATACCAGCGGCAACGCCAAGAAAAAGCAGGATCGGCAAATAATCAGCCAACACGCGTCGCCACCTCCGCGCCGCCGCGGGCGCATCAGCGCAGCGGAGAGAGTGAAGCAGCTCCGCTGCCGTTCCAGAATGTTGGTGCCCAGGGCGGGACTCGAACCCGCACAGCTTACGCCGCTACCCCCTCAAGATAGTGTGTCTACCAATTCCACCACCTGGGCCAGGGACTGTTGAAGAAGCATCTGTGTGCTTGCCGCAACAGGAGTCGGATTGTATCAGGCGATCACTCGCCCGAATCACCCTCCGACGGGGGAACTTGCTCTGCTTCGACCGCTTCGACAGGCGCTTCCGCGGTGGTTTCAGCTGCGTCATCCGCGGCCGGAATCGCACTTGCCGCCGGCGCGGCGGTTGACGGTGGGATCTGTGCGTCTACCGGCGGCGCAGCCGTCGGGACAGCCGCACCCATCACACCGAGATCATCCGTGGCCGCCGGCAAGCCGCCGCGGGTCACATACATCGCCATGCCGAGGCTGATGATGAAAAACAGGGTTGCCAGAATCGCGGTCGACTTCGAAAGGAAGTTTGAAGCACCGCGCGAACCGAACACGGTCGCCGACGCACCACCACCAAAACCCGAACCTGCGGCCGCACCGGCGCCGCGCTGCAAAAGAATCATCACGATCATGGCCACAGAGACCAAGACGTAAAGGATGTTCGCGAGAGTGAGGACGGTTGAGGACATGGGACCCGGCGGCAAAGTTTGATTGGCTTCAGCGGATCACGGCAGCCGCCGCGATCCTGAGGAAGTCGGCGGCCGCCAGCGAGGCGCCACCCACCAGCCCGCCATCGACGTCCGGCTGCGCAAACAGCATGGCGGCGTTGTCGGGCTTCACGCTACCTCCGTAAAGGATGGCAAGCGAGTTCGCCATATTAGCATCGATCGCGGAAAATTGGCTACGGATGAAGGCATGGACTTCCTGCGCCTGCAGCGGAGTGGCGGTGAGCCCGGTGCCGATCGCCCAGACGGGCTCGTAGGCCAGGATGATCTCGCCCGCTGACTGCGCCGCCAACGTCAGAACCGGCGCGAGCTGCTCCAGCAAAACAGCCTCGGTCGCCCCCGCTTCGCGTTGCGCCTGGGTTTCGCCGATACAGATGATGGGACGCAAACCAGCATCCAGTACCGCCCGAGCCTTGCGCGCCACCAGTGCCGAGCTCTCGCCATGGTAGGCACGACGCTCGCTGTGTCCGACCAGGCAGCAGCCGACGCCGATGTCCGCAAGCATCCGCGCCGAAACTTCGCCGGTGTAGGCGCCACTGGCATGTTCACTCGAATCCTGAGCACCCACCCCGAGCAGCGAACCGCGGCAGGCGTCGACCACTTCTGCCAAGTAGACCGCTGGCGGGAACACAAGTAACCGCACGCCTTGATTCGGAGCGCCCGCAGCGATCTCGTCGACCAAGCCGCGCGCCTGCGATCTTGAGCCATTCAACTTCCAGTTGCCGGCGACGATCGGCGTGCGCATGCGTGGTTCTCCAATCTCTAGGGGAGCGGCGCAGGTGCCAGCGCGCGCGGGGCGCTGAGAATACGCGGCATCTGAAATTGGCGCAGCTGGCTCAAAACCAACTCATCCGCTCCGGGCCTTACACACCGCGAGGACGGGGAGGCCGCAGCCTGTCCCATCGCCGCAGAACTGCCGGCCCTGGTTCGCGACCGCCGAAGGTATGCCAACTCTTCCATCAGCGGTAGGTGATGTCTGCGCGCATTGGCGCCAACCGCTCCAGCAGCCGATTCTGGGCAGCGGAGGGCACTTTCTGCGCGCACATCGACTGCTGCAAGCACTCGACCAGGGCGTTGAAGTCCGCGTCGGCAAAACCATGGCCGGCGTGGCTCGCCTGCATGCTGTCGGCGGTGTAGATGCAGGGACCACCGCTTTGCGAGCAGAACTGCTCGATAAGCTTGCCGCGCAACCGCGAGACATTGGTATCCGCGAAATGGTGGCTGATGCGAGGGTCTTCGCTGATGGAGATCAACAAGTCGTCAACGATGCGCTCGATGCCAAGCGCGCCACCCAGTGCGTCGAACACACGCGGGTCGGGCGTGCGCGACGTCGCACCCGCAGCGCATCCAGCGAGCAACATGCGCGCGCCGAACAGCGCAGCCGCACACGAAGTGCGCCGCCGAGATCCACCTCCATGGCTCCGTCGGCGCGCGCGCTCGGCGCTCATGGAACACCTCTTGATGCAAGCCGATGCCGGGTCTGCATCAGGGCGAGCTCCGCTCATCCAGCAGCGGAAAGCGGAACTCGCGGGGCCACGGCCGCAGCGTTTCTGATCGATCGGACGGCTGAAAAGACAGCCCTGCCCCAGATCGCACCCGACCCGGAGCAGTACCCGCAGGCTCTCGATCGTTTCTACGCCTTCAGCGATCACCTCAAGCCCAGGCTGTGCCCCAGTTCGACTGCGATGCGCACGATCTCGGCATCGGCGCCGCCAGGAGTCAAAGCAAGCACGAAGCTCTTGTCGATCTTGAGCTCGTCGGTCGGCATCGGACGGATGGATTCAACGAAGCGCAATCGACATCAAGACCATGCAAAGACCGTGATGACGGCGGCGCCTTCACGCTGACTGGTAGACTCCGGCCGCATGAACAGCACGCTCCGCTACATCCTGATCACCGGCGCTTCCGCGGGCATCGGCGCGGCTCTGGCGCGTGAGTACGCGCGTCGCGGTCAGCCGGTGATTCTGCTTGCACGTCGAGTCGAGCGACTGCAGGCGCTCGCCGACGAACTCTCGCCACAGGTGGCGGTGGAGATCATCACGGCGGACCTGTCGGATCCGACCGCGCCGCAAGCGATCGTGGCCGAGCTGGCCCGTCGCGGACTGGAAGTCGAAACCCTGGTCAACAATGCGGGCTACGGCCAGCCTGGCGCATACCACGTGCCGAGCTGGGAAGCCCACGCGCGGTTTCTGCAGGTGATGATCCACTCGGTTTGCGAACTCACTTGGCGGCTGTTGCCGGCGATGCAGCAGCGGCAGTCGGGCTCGATCCTCAATGTCGCCTCGCTGGCGGGCCACATGCCCGGTTCGGCGGGACACACCCTGTACGCGGCCGCCAAGGCCTTCATGATCCGCTTCTCCGAATCGCTGGCGCTGGAGAACGCCGACCGCGGAATCCGCGTCAGCGCGCTGTGCCCGGGGTTCACGTATTCCGAGTTCCACGACATCACCGGCACCCGGCCGCAGGTGTCGCGGATGCCGCGCTGGATGTGGATGAGCGCCGAGGATGTCGCGCGCGAAGGCATCGACGCGCTGGAAGCGGGCCGGGTTGTGCACGTGACCGGCCGCGCGAACCGCTTGATCAAGGCAATCACCCAATGCCTGCCGGACAGCATCGCCCTGCGCCTGGTGCAGAAGCGCTCGCGCGATTTCCGATCGCTGGACTAGCCGGCCTTCGCAGCTGGGACGCAGGCCTAAGCCCGGGCCGCGCAGCTCGTTGATCGCGCGGGCCACGCTGCGCGCTGCAGGTCATCGGCACCGCATGCCCGAGGCCGGAAGGCCTGTGAACGCCGACGCCGCATGCCCGCATGAATGCCATGCCGCGTTTCGATGCCTTCCTTGCTCAATGCGGTCGACGGGCCATCGCGGGGCGCGAAATAAGCTGTGCCCGCCTGCCACTCGATGCCTCCCACCGTGCGGACTTGGCGCTCTGGTTGTGAAACAACAGCGGCCACTCGGACTGGTTCGACAGGTTGGCGCTCAACCGCGCTTAGATCGCAGCAAACGGATTCGACCCGCCCGCGCGGCGGTCGATGCACGCTGACCGTGGGCGCGCCCCGCGGTCAGCGTGGCGCAAAGCAGTGCCGCCAGCAGGATGTGCGCGGCCATAGGAATGATCAACAGGTTCGACATCGACTCCGCTCCGCGCTAGCGGTGCTGCGAAAGTCGAAGGCTCGCAGCCGGCCGGGCTCAGTTTTCTGTGGTCGGATCGGCCAACGCTCACGCAGCGGACCCGCGGGCGGAGGATTCCAGCTCAACCGGCGAAGCCGGGCCCTCGACCGGATTCGTCAGGGCCGGAATCGCGATCCTAACGCGACTGCGCCGACAGCGTCTCGGCCCCCATCGGATCGGCCAGGACGGCTCGGCGCGTCCACTGGAAGCATCGGAACTCGCCATCAAGGCGCCCTGACCGACCGCATCGTCCGCGCTGTCGATCTGCGGCACGTCCGCGCATCCAGGCGCGGGAGCAAATGCCTCCGACTGCCCGATCGAATCAGGCGAGAGCGCGGCGGACGCATCTGGCACTTCGCGCTCGCCTTCATGCATGCCCGTCATCCGCCGCCGTGTCGACGCCCAGCGCCAGCTTCAGCGCTGCGTAGGCCGCCAGCGCCTCGGCCCACGCCTGCACGGCACGCCGCTCGGCGGCGCGCAGTTCCAGTGCTGCGCCGAGGCCCAACACCCGGGCGTCGAGCCCCGCATCGACACGCTTCTGCATGCGCAGATGCGCCTGCTCCGCAAGGCGGGCTGCGTCTACGGCTTCTTCCCAGCCACTGCGCGCGGCATACCAGGCGCGCGCAGCGCCGTCGGCATCGGCGACGGCGCGCAGCACGGTGGCCTCGAACTCCGCGGCCAGTGCCTGCTCACCCGCCTGCGCAGCCGCTTCGCGAAGCCGGTTGCGGCCAAAGCTGAGCCAGTTCCATTCAAGGGCGGGGCCAATCCCCAGCGAGCGCGTGGCGGCCTCGCCGAACTGGCCCGGCAGGGCCACCGATGCGAGCGAACCCAGCAGAGTCAGCGACGGCCAGGACGCGCGCTCGGCGAACACCGTCTCGCCCATCGCTGCGCGCAGGCGCGCCTCGGCCATGCGCACGTCGGGGCGCCGATCGAGAAAGTCCGGCGGCAGTGCGTAGTCCTGGAGGTCCGGCAGCGCGCCGGGCTCGGCGGAAGCCTCCAGCCGCTCGCGCAGCGGATGATCGAGCAGCGGTGAGAGGCCGACCGCAGCCAGCAGCTGCGCGCGGGCCGCCTGCAGTTCGGCTTCGGCCGCAGCCTGTTCGGCCCGCAGCGCCGCATGCTCGGCTTCGATTTGCCACAGCTCGGGCGGCTCGGCGAGCCCACCCGCCAGTCGCTCCGCGGTGTCTCGCTTCCGCTGCTCCGACAGACGCAGCGCCTCGGCCAGCGAGCGCCGCGCCCACTGGCGCTCGCGCCGCAGGGCGTAGAGCCGGACGATCTCGGCGTCGAGCAGGGCTTCGGCCCCCGCCAGCGCAGCGGCTTCGGCGTCGACGCCGCGCGCGGCGATCGCTTGCGCGGTGCCCACGCGTCCGAACAGATCGAGCTCCCAGCGCACCGCGAGCCCGGCCTGCAGGATCTGACGCCGCGGCGGCCGCGGCGAGCCCTGATCGTAGGGGTCGGCTTCCGTCACCGAGAGCTGGCTCTCGCTGAGCTGGGCGCTCACGCCACCAGCGGGCGCCAGGCCGCGCGCAGCGAAGCCCGCCACGGCGCGCGCCGCGTCCAGCCGAGCGCGGGCGGCCTGCAGGTCCGGGCTGTTCTGTCGCGAGGCCTGCAGCAGGGCCACCAGCAGTGGATCGAAGGACCACGGTGAGCGCTCTACCGCAGCCTGCGAACTCACCGGAGTCGAAGCCTTGTCAGACTCAGGGCCAACGAGCCCGACGCGCTCGGCCGCCGAGTCGAGCATGGGTCGCGGCCGGACCGGCGCACAGCCGGCGGTGACAGCGATCAGGGCAGCCGCAAGGGCCACGCCCAGGGCAGATCGCAGCAGGGAACTGTCGAGATTCGACATGGCTCAAGCCTCGCTCGCAGGGTGGGGAACGCGGAACAGAAGCGCATAGAGCGCCGGGATCAGGCCGAGGGTGATCAGCGTGCCGAGTGCCAGCCCGCCCATCATCACCACGGCCAGGCTTTCCCACACCGCGCCGCCAAACAGCCACAGCGGCAGCAGGCCGAGGATGCAGACGAGCTTGGTCATCACGATCGGACGCAGGCGCTTCGAGGCGGCATCCTCGATCGCCTGCGCGTCGTCCACGCCTGCGGCGCGCGCCTCGTCGATGGCATCGATCAGCAGGATGGCGTTGTTGACGATGATGCCGGCCAGGGCGAGCAGGCCCAGGGTGCCCACGAAGGTCAGGGTGGTGCCGGAGAGCTCCAGGGCGAGCGCCGCACCGATGCTGACGAAGGGGATGCTCGCCATCACGATCAGGCTCTTGCGCAGGCTTTCGAACTGCCAGACGAAGAGCAGGAACATGCCGATCAGACAGGCCGGCAGCAGTGCGCCGATCGCCGCGTTGGCCTCGTTGTTCTCCTCGATCTCGCCGCCCAGTGCGACCTCGATGCCGTCGCGCTTGAGCTCGGCCAGTGTGGTCTCGACCGCGGCTGCCACGTCCAGGGCGGTCATGCGCGCGTGCTTGGCGCTGACGGTCACCACGACCTGCTGGTTGTAGCGATGGATCACCGAGGGCTGCACGTCCAGCGCGATCTCCGCCACCGCGCCCAGGGGCACACTGCCTGCGCCGTCGGCGGTGGGCATCGGCAGTGCCGCCAGCGCGGCCACGTCCTGGCGCAAAGCCGGGTTGCCGCGCAGCACGATCGGCAGCACCGTATCGCCGTCGCGCAGCTGTGCGATCGGCGTGCCGGCCAGGAACAGTTCGAGCGTCCTCGACACGCTCTCGCTGCTCAGCCCGGCGCGGGCGGCGCGGTCCTGGTCGATCTCGACGCGCACCTTCGGAATCGGATGCTCACCGTCGCTGCGGACGTCGACCATGCCCGGCACCGCGCGCAGCGCATCCAGCAGACGCTCCGCCGCCGCGTGTGCGCTCAGGTCGGCGTGGCCGGCAATGCGGAACACCGCCAGGCCCGACTCCGAGGAGCCCATCGAGAAGCGCTTGGGCTCGAAGCGCAGGCTGGGAAACGCCGTATCCAGACGGTCGCGAAGCGCCGTCGCGGCCTGCTCGTGGGTCACACCGTCGGCCAGGGTGATCACCGCATAGGCGCGATGTGCCGCAGGGGTCGGCGGGTTCAGAGCGAGGATGAAGCGCGGGCCACCGTCGCCCATGTACAGCGCATGGCTGGCCACCTCGGGAAAGCGCTCGCGGTCGCTCAGTGCTGCGCTCACGGCACGGCTCACGCGCAGTGTCTCGACGGTGCTCGCCTCGGGCCCCAGCTCGATGCCCATCTGCAGCTGGCGCCGCTCCGAGGCGGGCATAAGTTCAGACGGCACCGTGGTGAACAGCGCAGCCGCGCCAACCAGCAGCAGCACCATCGCGCCGATGTAGAGCCGACGATGGGCCAGCACCCAGCGGACCTTGCCGCGATACCAGCCGGTCAGACGCTCCACCGCCGCGGCGGCGCGGCTGAGCTCGGCGTGATGCACGGCGAAGCGCTGACACAGCAGCGGCGTCACCGTCACCGCGAGCGCGAGCGACAGCAGCAGCGCGATCGCCATCACGATGCCCATGCTGCGCAGGTACTCGCCGGTCTCGGTGCTGCTCAACACCAGCGGCAGGAAGGTCAGGATGATCGCCAGCGACGACACCAGCAGCGGCACGAACATGGTGCGGCCGGCTTCGGCGGCGGCGTGCGCGCGATCCTCGCCCAGGCTGAGGCGGCGCTCCATGTCCTCCGCCACCACGATGGCGTTATCGACGAACAGCCCGAGGGCGATGATGATCGCGCCGATCGAGATGATGTGCAGTTCGATGCCCAGCAGGCGCATGACCACCAGGCTTCCCAGCACCGTGGTCGGCACGATCGCGCCGACAATCAGGCCGGTGCGCAGCCCGAGAAACAGCACCACCACGCCCATCACGATCAGCGTGGTTTCAACGAAGACCTGCCCGACGCGACCGAGCTGGGTTTTCACGATGGCGGCCTGATCGGTGATCGGCACGAGATCGAGGCCGGCAGGCAGAGTGGCCTTGAGGTTCTCCAGCGTGCCGCGCAGTGCCGCGGCGAACGAGATCACGTTGCGACCCGGGTCCATCGACACCGCAAGCACCACGGCTTCGCGGCCGTCGACGAAAGCCGCGGTCAGCGGCGGGTCCATGGGCTCGCGCGACAGGCTGGCGAGCGCATCCAGACGCAGGTATCCGCCCTTGGGCAGGGCGACGGGCGTCGCGCCGAGGGCAGCCAGCTCGTCGGTGTCGCCGCTGACGGTTAGGGTGAGCTCGGTGCCGTCGACTTCAAGATGACCGGACGGCAGCATCACATTGCGTTCGGCGACGGCACGCGCCAGCGCGGTCGGTGCAAGCCCATGCGCCAGCAGGGTGGCGGGCTCGATGCGCACGGTCACCTGCTCGTCCTGGACCCCGTGCAGGGTCACGCGCTCGACGCCAGGCACGCGCTGGATCTGATCGCGCAGGTTGCGCGCAACCGCGCGCAGCTCGCCCGGGGCGTAGCCCTCGCCAGCGAGCCCCAGGGTCAGCACCGCAACGCGGCCGAACTCATCGTCGACCAGCGGCCCGAGCGTGCCCGCGGGCAGACCCGGCTGGACATCGTTCATCTTCGAACGCAGTCGCTGCCAGACGTCCGGCATCGACGCGGGCGGCACCGTCGGGTGCAGATCCACGTAGGTGAACGCGAAGCTCGGGCGCACCGTGGTGCGCACGCGCCGCACCTCCGGCATGGACAGGATCGCCTCTTCGATCGGGCTGGCGATGAGGTCCTCGACGCGTTCGGCAGAGGCGCCAGGCACGAGGCTGAGCACGGTCGCCGTGCGGATGGTGACCTGGGGTTCCTCGGTGGAGGGATAGTCCAGCGCAAGCCACACGCCGGCGAGCAGAAGGGCCAGCGTGAGCAGCACGGTGGAACGCGGGCGACGCAGCGCGGTTTCGGAGAGGCTGGACATGGACGCAGGCCTCAGCGCAGGGATTCAACAGCGACGACACGATCGCCGTCACGCAGCGCGGAAGCGCCGGCAATGACTACGCGCTCGCCCACCTGCAGCCCTTCGCGGATCGCGATCATCGGGCCGCGGGCTGCGCCGAGGCTGACCGGCACGCTCGACACCTCGCCGGTGTCCGCGCTCAGCCTGAGTACGAAAGGCGTGCCCGCGGGCGCCTGCCGCTGCACGGCGCGCAGAGGCACATACACGTCGCCCGCCGAGGCCTGTGGATGCAGGGTCCACAGTTCGCCGACGCGGGCGGCGTCGGGCATCGCCAGCACTGCGCGACGCGTCGCTGCGGCCTCCAGACGCTGGTTGAGCTGCACCACCCTGCCCTCGGCCGCCCCATCGGGGCCCGTCAGACGCACGGCATCGCCCAGCGCAAGCGCGATCGACAGCGGCAGATCGAGCACAAGCTCGCGGCCGTGGCCGTCGATCTCGATCGCGGGCATGCCCTCTGCCAAGGCCTGGCCGGGCTCGACGTGACGCACGGCAACCACGCCATCGATAGGTGAGCGCAGCTGCGACTGCGCCTGCCGCCAGCGCGCTTCCGCCAGCGCCGCACGGGCGGACGCGACCTGCGCCGCGGCCGCCTCGGCCGACGCCGTGAGCGCGCCGAATTCCGTCGGGCTGGCGGCCCCTGAGGCCGATGCCGCCTTGGCCCGCTCCAGGCGCTGGGTCGAATCCAGCGCCAGCGCGGAGGCCTGCGCCAGCGCAGCCTCGGCGGCGAGCACGGCCGCCTGCACCGCCGTGGTGTCGAGGCTCAGCAGCGCCTGCCCGCGCTCGACGCGATCACCCAGGTCCACGTGAACGCGTAGCACACGTCCGGGCACAGTGACCGCCAGCGCCGCGCGCTGCCGGGCACGCACCAGACCGGTGAAGCCCGAGCCCTCGCTCGCGGCCGGTTCCGCCACCGCCACCAGGGCAGGACGTGGCGCCGGCGGCGCCGGCTCCACCTCGCTGGAGCAGCCCACCAAGCCGCTGGCGGCGATGAGCAGGGGAAGCAACAGGGCCCGCGATGCGCGCCGACGGATAGCCATGGAACACCTCGATGATGGCTGTGAGCAGGGGGACAACGGGACCGCACTCTAGGTAGGCGGGGCCGCCGTTACGGGACAGAAACGGCCGTTGGCGGGACCTGTCCGGACAGGCGCTCGCGCAGCCGCCGGAAGTCCGGGTCCGCCTCCAGCACGGTGAGGCCGGCGCGCCGCAGCAGCGCCACCTCGCCCGCGGGCAAGGTGAAGCGTGTGGCCATGCGCGGTGCAGCCTCGCGCAGCCAGGATGTGTGCGGGCTGCGCCTCCGCCCCAGCTGTGCCTGGGCCTGCAGCGGGTGCGTCAAACCTGCACCGAGGGCTCGCACACGCGCGGATCGGCGCCGCACACCACCAGCCGCAGAGGCGATGGACGAATGCGGCAGCAAAGGGCACGGCTGAGCAGAGACGCTGGGGGTCGGGCCAGGACAGGCTCCCGTCGCGTGTCTGGTGTCAGCAGGACTGCAGAGGACAACCACGGGACACTTGCGGCCAGGACTGCACCCCGAAGGTCCCACGCGCCTGCGTCGGCCGTAGACTCCGAGCGCCCCACCAGCGACCGGCATCCCGCCATGCGACCACGCGTCCCTCCCGCTGACTCGACTGACACCCTCCCCCTTCCGCTCACTCGAGCGGACGTGGTTCCCCTGGTGGTGAGGGCGCTGCTGTCCCTTGTCGAAGAGCGAGGGCTGAGCCCGGACCGCCTCTGCATGGGGCTCGGCTTCACCTACGCCGACCTCGTCCACGGACGCGCCGCGCTGTCGATGGCGCAGATCCGGCAGGTGCTGACACGTGCGCGACAGCAGCTGCCGGAGCCGGGCCTGGCCATCGCCTGTGGCGCGCGCCAGACCCCGGCCTCATGGGGACTGCTGGGGCTTGCGCTCTACACCTGCGAAACCTTCAGCGAAGTCATCGAGTTCGGCATGAGCCATCAGGACGGCTTGGGCTCGCTGGTCGACCACGGCTTCGAAATCGTGGGCTCGGAAGTGCACCTCGAGTGCTATCCGCGGCGCTTCGATCCGCAGGTCGAAGCTTTCATCGTCGAGGAGGATTTCGCCAGCATCGTCGCCATCACGCGCGCGCTGCTGGGCGATGCCTTCCGGCCCCTGCGGGTCGAGTTCGCCTTCGACTGCGAGGCCCCCTCGCCGCTCTATGCGCGGCACTTCCGTTGCCCGGTGCGCTTTGGCGCCATCGCCCATCGCCTCACCTTCGACAGCCACTGGCTCGGCACGCGCCTGCCCAGCTTCGATCGGATCGGTTCGTTCCAGCTGCGCACCCAGCTGGAGAATCTGGTGGCCCTGCCCAGCGCCCGACACGATCTCGTGGAAACCCTCTCCGCCGTGGCCCAGCGCGACGGCGAGAGGCTGCGCCAGCGCGAACTCGCCACCCGCATCAACCTCAGCGAACGCACGCTGCGCCGGCGCCTGGGCAAGCTCGACACCAGCTTCCGCACCGTCTCGGACGCAGCCCGCTACGCCAAGGCGAAAGAGCTGCTCGCCCGCCCCGGCACCACCATCGCCGAAGTGGCGCAGGCGGTCGGCTACTCCGATGCGCGCGCGTTCCGACGCGCGTTCAAGCGCTGGTCGGGCGAGCTGCCCGTCGGATTCAGGGAGCGTGCCCTGGACTCTCCGGATTCCAACACGCGCTGAGCATCCGCATTGCGTTGCTTTCTCCGGATGAAGCGGGACCTTGTTCTGTCCACGGGCAGGCTTGCAGTGGTTTCGGTCGCCACGTGCACCACTGTTGGAGAACCGCGGCGGCCCCCTCGGCGCTCGTGCTGAAGCACGGTTGCTTGCCCTGCTTCGTCGTGCATCGCTTCGCTCGCTCATGTTCAAGCTCTTGGAGACGAACTCGCAGCTGCCGTTCGTGCGTGGGCTCGGGACATGAACAGTGGTCGCGTCCGCGGGCATACCGGCTCACTTCTGCACCAACCGCACCGCACTATCGGCCCAGGTTGACTTTCTCCGCAGCCATCGACGCCCGCACGCCCTCTTCAAGGCGAGGACGGAACGTTGTGAATAGCCAGCCAGAATTACATCCACGATGAAACAATCCCGCGGGGCGCCACATCGATCGGGTCTCGTTCGGCACCCGCTGGATCGGAGTCCGTTTTCAGCGCCTGCATCCTGCCAGCCAGACCGCAGGCCAAGCCGTGCTGACGTGGCGATCAGTCCTCGGCGTCGTACTGCAAGCGCGTCGAGGAAGCGCGGGCGCTCCCGGGTGTCGGCAAGTCGAACAAGGCGTAGAGGGAGAATCCCGCCTGGCGCGCGGTCTCCATCAGCAGATCGCGGACCCGTTTGCGGTCCTGATAGATGAGATATTCGCGACGCTGTCGAACGGCCAGCTCCAGCGTTTCGAGCTGCTTGATTGAAAGGCCTTCCAGCTTCATGTGCTCCATGGAACCTCGGGGTGTTCGGTTGAGTCATCTGGGTGAACTGAGCACGGCGATGAACCTCGTGCTTGCCCACCGCTCAGAAAGCGGTGTCCAGTCGGCACGACTGCCGCTTGCGGCGTGGGCCCGCCCCCACTCCTCGCCTCGGCGGGGTGGTCAGCAGGTCCGCCAGACTGAAGAAGGTCGCAACAGGCTTCCGGCATCCCGCAGGTCATCAAGGCTTCCCTGCCGGGGCGCTGTCCGCAGGCAGCGGGTCGAGATCTGCGATGCAAACATCAGACCACCGGTTCCGCGCCGACCAATCAAGGCGCCGGACGATTCCGGTCCGAGGGCAGACCGTGCCGAGGTGCTTGGCAGCCGATCTCACGGCCACCGACCTCACCCATTCATTTCGCGAAGCCGCGGAAGGTCGTCGGGCCCGCGCCCGGTGACAGATGGCTACGGCCGGATTCAGCGCGGTGGCACCGGCGACGCACAGCGCGGCACCGCCGCCACCGTGTCGTGCTGTACGGCTACCATTCAAGCTCCTCCCCCGCTCGATCAAGCCATGGCTCGCCCTTCGTCCGCTGCTGCACACGCCCCGGTTCAACGTCCACCCGCCGAAGTGCAGCACGCCGACGAGCTGGCCGAGCTCGCCGCCACCGATCGCGATCCGAAGCCGCCCGGCTGGGCACTCAGCCTGCACGCGGTGCGACGCTTTATTGTCGGTGATCAGGCGCAAGGCCGACCGGCGAAACTGATGGTGCCGATGAGCCTGGTCGACCGCTGCATGGTGACGCTCGCCAGCGGACGCGGCCTGCTGCTGGTGGGTGAGCCCGGCACCGCCAAGTCCCTGCTCAGCGAGCTGCTGGCGGCGGCAGTGTCCGGCACCAGCCTGCTGACCGTTCAGGGCGGCGCGGCCACCGGCGAGGACCAGATCAAGTACGGCTGGAACTACGCCCTGCTGCTCAACGAAGGCCCGAGCCCGCGCGCTCTGGTGCCGGGCCCGATCCTGACCGCGATGCGCGAAGGCAAGCTGGCCCGCTTCGAGGAGATCACCCGCTGCCCGGCCGAGGTGCAGGACAGCCTGCTGTCGATCCTGTCCGAGCGCCTGCTGATGATCGCCGAGCTCAGCGGCGCCGAGGGCGCGGTGCATGCGCGGCCCGGGTTCAACCTGATCGCCACCGCCAACACCCGCGATCGCGGCGTCAACGAGATGAGCGCCGCGCTGAAGCGCCGGTTCGCATTCGAGACCGTATTCCCGATCGCCCGACTGGAAGACGAGCTGGCCCTGGTCAAACGCGAATCCGCGCGGCTGCTGAAACAGTCCGGGGTTGAACTGAGCCCGCCGGATGAGGTGATCGAAGTGCTGGTGACCAGCTTCCGCGAGCTGCGTCAGGGGCTCGACGGCGAAGGCGGCGGCATGGAGAAACTCTCCAGCGTGCTGTCCACGGCCGAGGCGGTCAGCGTGGCCCACGCGATCGGCCTGCGCGGCTATTACCTGCGCGGCGACAGCGGCCAGCCCGGCGACATCGTCGAGGCCCTGGTCAGCACCGCGGTCAAGGACAACCCCGAGGATCTGAAAAAGCTGCGGCGCTATCTGGAACAGCGGGTCGGCAAGCGCAAGGGTGCGGCCTGGCGGGAGTTCTACGAGGCGCGTCACCGCCTGCCCTCGGCATGAGTGCACAGATCGAAGTGATCGGCGTGCGCCATCACAGTCCGGCCTGCGCGGGGCTGGTGCGCGCGCGCATGCAGGCGCTGCGGCCCGACTGTGTGCTGATCGAAGGCCCCAGCGATTTCAACCCGCGCATCGCCGAGCTGCAGAACCCGGCGCACCGGGCGCCGATCGCGATCTTCAGCTACTGCGGCAGTGCCACCCACACCCAGCACGTATTCGTGCCGTTCGCCGAGTGCTCGCCGGAATGGGTCGCCCTGCAGGAGGCCGCGGCGCTCGGCGCGATCACCCGACTCATCGACCTGCCGTACTGGCATCCCGGCTCGCGCGGTCAGGCCGAGCTGCAGGGCGAGGCCCTGGCCCGCGCTCGCCAGCACACGCGCGAACTGGCGCTGGCGCAGCGCTTCGGCATGGACGGCGTCGACGCGCTGTGGGATCACCTGTTCGAACAGGCCATGCCGACCGACGAGCTGCAGGTGCGGCTGGCGACCTATTTCGACGAGCTGCGCACGGATGAGCCCGGCGACAGCAGCGACTTCGCGCGCGAGGCCTACATGGCGCGTTGGATCGCGCATGCCGCAGCGAGCGCACAGCGCGTGCTGGTGGTCTGCGGCGGCTGGCATCGACGGCCGCTGCTGCAGGCACTGGCCGCCGTGGCTGATGTCAGTGAGGCCGAACTTGAACTGAGCGTGCCGACGAACATCGAGCGCTACGGCAATTTTCTGATTCCCTACAGCGAGCGCCAGCTCGAAGCCCTGTCTGGCTACGCCGCCGGAATGCAGTCTCCGGCCTACTACACGCGGCTGTTTCGCGACGGCGCGGTCGCTGCGGCCGAGTGGGCCATCAGCGCTGTGGTGCAGCGCTGGCGCGCGGCGCGGCAGCCGCTGTCCACCGCCGCCCTGATCGCCGCGCATGCGCGGATCGAACTGCTGGCGCGGCTGCGCGGACATCCGCAGCCGATGCGCATCGATGTGCTGGACGGCCTGCTGGATGCGATCAGCCAGGACGCGCTCAGCGCGCCGCCACCGTGGACCCAGCGCGGTGCATTGAGCATGCAGGACGACCCCGCCCTGCGTGAGGTACTGCTGGCGCTGACCGGCGAGGCCAAGGGCCAACTCGCGCCGGGCACGCCGCTGCCGCCGCTGCTGGCCGAAGTCGAGGCCCTGCTCGACGCGCAGCAGTTGAAGGGCACCCAGGCGCTGCAGCTGGATCGCCGCCTGCCCGCGCAGGACCTCCGCGCACAGACCCTGTGGCGGCTGCGGCTGCTGCGCATCCCCGGCTTCGACTATCAGGGCAGCAGCGCGCCCGGCGCCGCGCGCCAGCAGGGCGCTGACCAGCAGCCGCTGGAACAGTGGCAGCTGCAGGCCGTCGAAGCGCGCCACACCGCCCTGATTGAGGCCGGCGCGTACGGCCCGACCCTGGAAGCCGCCGCGCTGCGCTGCTTGAGCGAGCAGATCAGCGACAGCCGCAGCGTGGATGCGATCGCCGAGCTCTACGTCAACGCGGTGCGCGCCGGCTACCACGCCTTCGGCGCCGGCCTGCTGCCGGATCTGCAGAGCGCCCTGCACAGCTGCGGCGATCACGGTCTGCTCGGCCGCGCCGGCCTGCGTCTGCTGGCCCTGCATGCGGTCGGACTGGGTCAGACTGGCCACGGGCGTTTGCTGGAACCCGCCCTGCAGGCACTGCTGGCGCGACTGCTGTGGCTGCTGGAGGGGCTGTCGGGCCCGACCCAGCCGGCGCAGACCGGCGATGTCGATGCGCTCAATCTAATCGACCGCCTGTGCGCCGATGCGCACGACGACAGCTTCGATATCTCCAGTGCGCTGGCAGTGGTGACCCGCGTCGCCGCGCATCCGGAGGCACCGCCCTCACTACGCGGTGCCTGCTTTGCCGTGCTGTGGCGACAGGCCGAGCCCGCCACCGCCGAGCCGGCCCTGCTGGTGGCCGCGCGCGGCTTCGCCCACGGCGAGCAGCTCGGCGATTTCCTGTTCGGCCTGTTTGCGCTGGCGCGCAATGAATGCGCGCGCTCGCAGGCGCTGTTGGCTCTACTGGATGCCGCCATCGGCAGCATGAGCGATCACGAGTTCCTGCTGGCCGCGCCGGCGCTGCGCCAGGCGTTTCACTACTTCCCGCCGCGCGAACGCGCGCAGATCGCCGCCCATATCGGCCGCCTGCACGGCGGCGCTGCGGCCGGCAGCTCCGACTGGATGCGCCTGCCCTGCAGCCTGCACGACCTGCAGCGCAGCGCGCGCCTGCAGCAGGCGGTGGCGCAACTGCAGACGAGGTTCGGCCTGTGAGCGCGCAGCTGCAGCCGCTGGAGCGCTGGCGCCTGCTGCTCGGCGAGGCCGCGCACAACGAACTCTGCGGCAGCAGCGGCACGGGCGAAGGCGGCGGGCTGTCGGCCGAAACCCTGGCGATGGACCGCGCGCTGGAGTGGCTGTACGGCCGCGAAGGCGAAGGCCGCGACCTGCTGCAGCGCGAGCGCTCGGCCGACCTCGGCGCCAGCGCGCTGAGCATCCCCGACTGGATCAACCAGGTCCACACTTTGTTCCCGCGCGAAACCATCGAGCGGCTGGAGCGCGACGCGGTCGAGCACTACCGCATTACCGAACTGGTCACCCGTCCGGAGGTGCTGCAGCGGGTCCAGCCCAGCCAGGCTCTGCTCGAAGCTGTGCTGCACACCAAGCACCTGATGAATCCCGAAGTGCTGGCGATGGCGCGCGAGCTGGTCGCCAAGGTTGTTCAGCAGCTGATCGAAGCGCTGGCGATCGAGCTGCAGCAGGCCTTCAGCGGTGTGCGCAACCGGCGTCAGCACACCCGCCATGCCAGCGCGCGCAACTTCGATGCGGCCGCCACTCTGCGCGCGAATCTGAAGCACTACGATCCCGAGCGCCGACGTCTGGTGATCGAGCGCGCCCTGTTCAACAGCCGCAGCGCCCGCCACCTGGAGCGCTGGCAGATCATCCTGGTGGTCGACCAGAGCGGCAGCATGGTCTCCAGCGTGATCCACTCAGCCGTAACCGCCGCCTGCTTGAGCCGCCTGCCCGGCATCGACACCCATCTGCTGGCCTTCGACACTCAAGTGGTGAATCTCACCGACGAGCGCAGCGACCCGGTTGAGCTGCTGATGAAGGTCCAGCTCGGCGGCGGCACCGACATCCAGAAAGCGATGCGCTACGCCGCCGACCTGATCGAAGCGCCGCGTCGCGCGATCGTGGTGCTGATCAGTGACTTCTACGAGGGTGGGCCCGAGCATCGGCTGGTGCGCGTGGTCGCCGATCTGGTGGCCCAAGGCAGCCGCGTGCTGGGCCTGGCCGCGCTGGATCAGGACGCCACCCCGGCCTACGACCGCGCGATGGCGGCACGCTTGGTTGAGGTCGGCGCCGAGGTCGGCGCGATGACGCCGGGCCAGCTGGCCGGCTGGCTGGCCGAAGTGCTTAGGCGAAACGGATGAGCGCGCAGCGTAAGGATCTGGCCCAGCTGACCCCCGAGGCGCTGGCACAGCTGGCCAACCTCGGCCTGGTCAAACGTGCGCAGAAGGAGCTCGCAGGCGGCTACGTGCCGAGCATCCGCATCGAGGTCGACGGTCATCTGCACGCCGAGTTTCCCGACCAGGTGCGCACCGAGTTCGCCCCCGGCGCCGGCCTGAAGGACGCCCGCTGCAGCTGCGGCGCGCCGCTGTGTCGGCATCGGATCGCGGTGGTGCTGCAGCATGCAGCAACGGCCGCCGATGCGGATGCCGCAGAACTGCCGGCCGCAGCCGATTTCAGCAGCCTCGACCTCGCCCAGGTGCAGGCGCAGACCGCGGCCTCGCTGTGGCCTCGGGTCGAACGCGAGCTGCGCCAGGGCGTCCGCATCGAGCTGGAGCGCAGCCTCGCCTCGGACCAGCGCAGCCTGATTCACAGCGCACGCCTGCCGCAGGCCACTGTGCGCTTCTATGCCGGCGCCGACCTCGCCTTCGCGCGCTGCGACTGCACCGCGCAGAGCCGCTGCGAACACATCGCGCTCGGTGCGCTGGCGCTGGCCCAGGCCGGCCCAGTCGGCGATGCGCGGCGCGCAATCGAGCTCGGCGGCACGCCGCGTGCGCAGGCCGCGGAACTGTCGACTGCGCCCTATCTCCCGCTGCTGCGTCTGCTGCTGCAGGACGGTCTGGCCCATGGCGCCGCTGAGCGCGCCGAGACGGCAGCCGCGCTGAGCGCCGCGCTCGCCGCAAGCCGCGCGCTGGCCGCCACCTGGCTGACGCTCTGCCTGGAAGCACTGGAACTCTGGCTCGACGGCTACCGCCAGCGCAGCGCGCGCTTTGCGTTGAGCGAAGGCCTGCAGCTGCTGCGCGAACTCAGCCTGCGGATGAGCGCGGCCACTGCGACTACGGGTGAACTGTCGGCGCGCACGGTGCTCGGCATCGGCGAGGCGATGGAAAGCCCGCTGGACCGGCTGAGCCTGATCTCGCTCGGCCTGCGCGTTCAGGCCGATGGACCGCATCGACGCGCCACCCTGGCGGTGGTCGACTGCGATACCCAGACCCTGCTTAGCCTGCACAAGACCTGGCAGCGTCCCGCCGACAGCACGCACGGCGAACTGGCCCTGCTCGACCAGCAGCGCGTGGCCGGCTCGCTGCGCCTGGCGAGGTTGGCGGCCGGCACGCTGGTCACCACCACCGCGCGACGCCGCGCCAATGGCGAGCTCAAGCTGGGCCAGAGCTTCGCCGGCAAGGCCTCGATCGGCGCGCAGAATGGCGACTGGTCGCGCGTGCTGGCGCCACTGCGGATCGACTCACAGGCCGAGTACCTGCGCCAGCAGCAACTCGCCCCGCCGCAGGCACTGGCCGCGCGCACCGCGCTGCCGAACTTCCATGTGCTGCAGGTAGCAGAGGTGGCCGAGGTCGGCTTCGATCCGGGCCAGCAGTGCTTGCACGCGCTGCTCATCGACCCGAGTGGTGCCGCCTGGATTCTGCAGCGCGAACACGCTGCGGCCAATCCGGGTGCGCTCGATGCCATCGCCCGCGTGCTGCTTGCGCGGGCCAATTCGGCGACGAGTTCCGCGCCGCTCTATGTCGCCGGCACCGTGCAGCGCGAAGCCGGCAGCCTCTGCATCGAACCCTGGGCGCTCAGCGCCGGTGGCGTGGTGGTGCCGGATGCCAGCGCTGCCGATGGCGCTCTGGCCGGCGTGCGGCTGAGCGCCGCGGCACGCACAGCGAATGACCCGCTGGCGGCCTTTCTGCAGGCCCTGGACGACGCGCTGTGCGAGGCATTGCGCGATGGTCTGGCGCGCCGCAGCGGCCTGCTCGATCGGCTGGCCGACTTGATCGAACGCAGCCGCGAGCTCGGCCTGCATGCCAATGCGAATATCGCCGCCACCTCGGTCACCGCGCGGCTTGAAGCCCTGCGCGGGCACAGCGCACAGCTGCAGGGCGGCAGTCGCGAGGCCCTGCAGCCGGCAGTGGATGCGCTGCTGCAGCTGGCGTGCTGGTCGGCACTCGCCCAGCACGCGCTGGCCGCGCTCGACTTCGACGATGCGAATGCGGATGAACCAATGCCTGACGATGAACAGGCCACTGCTGATGAACACATGGGAGCCAACGATGCGTCGCTTTGAACTGGTTGAAGGCAAGTCCTCGAAATTCTGGGAAGTCGGGCGCGACGGCAGCACCTACACCGTGCGCTATGGCCGCATCGGCACCCAGGGCCAGTCGCTCGAAAAGACAGCAGCCAGTGACGCCCAGGCCGAGGTCGAGGTCAACAAACTGATCAAGGAGAAGACCGGCAAGGGCTATCAGGAGGTCGCCGCGGCAGGTGGCGGCGCGCCCGCGTCGGCCACCGTCAAACCGAGCCCGAAAGCCCCCGCGGCGCCAACGCCGAAGGCAGCCGGTGCAGACACCGTCAGCACTGAGGCCGAGCCTGCCGCAGTGACCGCAGCGAATGCTCCCGCTGCCGACGTGGTCGGCCACGCCCCGATCGCCAGCGCCGACGCGGCTGCAGCCGAACAATCCCCACCCGAACCCAGCGGGGCCTTCCGCTGGACATCGAGCTGGCGCAAGGCGCTGCCGGCACAGCGCGGCGAAGTGCTGAGCACCGAAGCACCCAGCCTCGAAGCCCTGCTGCTGCGTCTTGGGCGGATCGCCGCCACCAATCAGCAGCAGCTGCGCTGGGGGATCACCGGCCACGGCCTGGAGCCGGTGCTGAAGCGATTCCCTATCAACACGCTGTTCACCATCGGCAGCCTTGAGCTGGCTGAAACGGAGCGCTGGGAGGCCGCGCTGCAGCTGGGCTGTGTGATCAGCGATGATCAGAACGTGCCCGCCCTGCCGGGCGTGATCGAGCTGTGCATCCATCTGCACGGCATCGAGTTCGCGCTGCGGCGCTACTTCGCGGCGATCCCGCAGCTGAAGGGTGCGCAGAACTACTTCTGGCAGCTCAGCCGCGCGCCCGGCCTTGATGAGTTCAACGCGGCGCTCGCCGCCTGCAGCGAGGCCGACTACGCCCAGATCCGCGATGCGGTGCTGCAGTCCGAGCCCGCCAATGAACTCGAGCGCTTCGCCCGCGGCGCGGTCTTCGGCGCCGAACCTGCGCTGGTCGCCGATGCGCTGCGCGTCGCTGACTTCGCCAACACCCACAACTTCATCTCAGCCGCCCTGCTCAGCGGCGTGCGGCTCGACCTCGCGCAAGCGCAGCAACTGGTGCGCGCCGATGCCCTGCGCGACCACGTTGATCACGTGCGGCGGCTGGCGGTAAACCTGATCCGCAGCCACGGCGAAGCGGCGATCCCGCTGCTGGGCGAGCTGTACACCACCCAGCACAGTTCACCCACGCGCAGCCTGCTGGCCGACCTGCTGGCGGCCTGCAATCACAGCGCCGCGTTCACCGAGCTGCTGGCCCACATCGAGCACAAGGAAGCGCGCGGCGGCATCGACGAGTTCGCCAAAGCCTGGCCGTTTGCGGCCATGCGCGCGGCGGCGATCCGAATCGCCAGCAGCCGCGACAAGAGCCTCGAAGCCTGGCTTGGCCGCATGCTCGCCGCCCACCCTCAATGGCTGCCGGCCCTGCATCAGGGCCTGGAGGGCGCTGCGCTGGATGCGCTGCGGCGTCTCCAGGATCGGCTGGTCAACATCAGCGATGCGCCGCTGGAGTCCCTGCCGGCGGTGCTGCGCGATCCGCCCTGGCTGAAACCGCAGCCGAAGCTTGCACGCCCCAGCCTGCCCGATCGTTCACTGCCGGAACCCTGCATGCGCTGGCCGACGGGCCTGCGCGAGCAGTGGCTGAAGGACATACCCTCGCATGCAGCGGCCGACCCCGACTCGAACAAGCAGAAGGGCCGCCTCGCCCAGGTGCTGGAGTCGCTGTCGATACCGCCGGCGCTGCGGCCGGGCCTGGTCTCGGGCGCGATCACGGACCTTGGGCCGCACCTTGAGGAGATCGAGCGCTTCCGCGCCAGCCGACCGAGCTACTACCGCAGCCGGGCGATCTACCACCTCGGCAGCCTGGCGCCCAAGCATCGGCTGCTGCTGTGGAACAGCCTGCCCGGCTTCGATTCCTACAGCTGGGATGGTTCCGCCACCGCCGGCTCGCTGCTGGCCCACCACGAACTCGATGCCCTGCCCGGCCTGCTGACTTACCTCATCTCGCGGCTGGATGCAGCACTGCAGGCGGCGCTGCCGCTGGCCGCCGCTGCGGTCGCCAGCTACGCCGCGCTGGGTCTGGCCGGCAAACGTTCGCGCCCGCACGCCGCCGCCTGGCTGCGCGCGCACACCGAGCTTGCAACAACCGCCCTGCTGGCCCAGGTCGGCGCGGCCGGCGCCGGCAAGAAGCAGATCGAGCTGGCCGAACGCGGCCTGCGCTGGATGGCCGTGCACGCCGAGCGCGCACGCATGCAGATCGGCGCCGGCCACTTCGGTGCGGCCGGCGAAGACCTGCTGACGGCGGTGATCGCGATCGATCCGCTGGCGCTGCTGCCGCAGAAGCCACGCCCGCTGCCCACCTTCTTCCTGCCCGGCGGCTATGCGCGCCCGCGCCTGCACGATGGCAATGGGCTGCCGCTGCAGGTGCTGCCGGCGCTGGGCACGATGCTGCAGGTGTCCCTGCTGGATGAGCCCTATGCCGGGCTGGATGAGGTCAAGCAGGCCTGCAGCGCCGACTCGCTGGATGCTTTCGCCTGGGACCTGTTCCAGTCCTGGTACCAGAGCGGCGCACCCAGCAAAGACAACTGGGCGTTCACTGCCGTTGGCCTGCTCGGCGGCGACCAGTGCGTGCGCCTGCTGACCCCGCTGATCCGCGAATGGCCGGGCGAGGCGCAACACGCGCGCGCGGTCAGCGGGCTCGACATCCTGGCCGCGATCGGCAGCGATCTCGCCCTGATGAACTTGAACGCAATCGCCAACAAGGCCAAGTTCAAAGGCCTGCAGCAGCGTGCCACCGACCGCATCGAAGCGATCGCCGAAGCGCGCGGCCTGAGCCCGGAAGAACTGGCCGATCGGCTGGTGCCGGATCTCGATCTGGATGAGCACGGCACCCTGCTGCTGGATTTCGGCCCGCGCCAGTTCACCGTCGGCTTCGACGAGCAGCTGCGGCCGTTCGCACTCGATGCCAGTGGCGCGCGCCTGAAGGATCTGCCCAAGCCCGGCAAGAGCGATACCGCCGAACTCGCGCAGGCGGCCAGCGAGCGCTGGAAGCTGCTGAAGAAGGACGCCAAGTCGATCGCCAGCACCCAGCTGCAGCGGCTGGAACAGGCGATGTGCAGCGGCCGCAGTTTTCCGGCCGACGTGTTCCTGCAGTTCTTCGTGCAGCACCCGCTGCAGCGGCATCTGGCGCGGCGTCTGCTGTGGGGCGTGCGCGGCACCGATGGCGCGGTCAGCGCGTTCCGCGTGGCCGAGGATTCAAGCTTCGCCGATCGCAATGACGACGTCTTCGAGCTGCCAGCGGATGCGGTGATCTGCCTGCCGCACCTGCTTGAGCTCAGCGCGGAGGATCAGGCCGGCTTCGGCCAGGTGTTCAGCGACTACGAGATCCTGCAGCCCTTCCCGCAGCTCGGCCGCGAAGTTCTGCTGATGAGTGAGGGCGAGCTCGCCCAGAGCAGCTGCGAGCGCTTCAAGGGCAAGCGCATCGCCACCGGCAGTGCCTACGGCTTGCAGCACCGCGGCTGGCGCCACGGCGACGCACAGGATGCCGGCTGGGTCGGCTGGTTCACCAAGCAGCTGCCCGGCGGGCTGGAAGCACAGATCGAGCTCGACCCCGGCACCGTGGTCGGCGATATCCAGTACGAACCCAAGCAGACCCTGGGCGCACTCACCCTGCGCAGGTCCGGCAGCTGGGATGCCGCCGGCCTGCGTCCGTTCTCAAGCCTGAGCGCGGTCGCCCGCAGCGAGCTGCTGCGCGATCTGGATCGGCTGTCGCCGCTGCTGGAGTGATGGTGTTCCGAAAGATCGCCCGTCTGCTGCAGTAGATGACGCTCCTGCGTCGGCGTCGGGCAGGCTTGCGGCCTGCTCCGCGTCGGCAACGCAGTGGACGCTCGGTCGATCTGGCGCCACGGGCGAACATCCGCGTCGCGGAGGGCAGCAGATCGCCTGTCCGGGAAGCACGCCGACGCAGTTGGGCAAGCTCGCGCCAACGCCGACACGGACGAAAGCACAGCGCCATCGGGGCGATCACCGGGCTCGCTGTGTTGCGCGGATCAACGCCCGCGCGGCGGGCCGACAGCACCCCGAAACAGCGAGATTGCAGCCGCTCAGACAGCGAGTGGCCTCAACTCGGCATCGGCCGCCCACTGGCGTCTTCGATTTCGCCCAGCGCCTCCAGCACGCTGGTCGCGAACGCACCGGCGGGCAGGAAGAACTCGAGCTGCAGGGCATCATCGGCTTCGAACGACCAGGCCAGCTCACGCACCGGCAGCCGCAGCGCGCGCCGCTCCTGGCGCAGGTCAGCGGCTTCGAGGCCGGCGCAGAGATCGGCGAACTCGGCCGCGGTCGAGGCTTCAAGCGCCTGCAGCTCGGCCGCGCTGCGCAGGCTGCCGGCGCCCCACAGCGGGCCGGTCGGGTGCAGGTCGAGCAGGCGTGCGCGCTCGATCAGCGCCGGGGTGATCGGCTCCGGGCCGAACACGCTGTGGCTGCCGTCGAGCATGCACACCTCGCCTTCCGCCAGCTGCTCCCAGTCGCCACGTTTGACCCGCTCGGCCAGCACCGCGTTGAAGATCGCCGAACGCGCCGACGACAGCAGGATGCTGCGCTCCTCACGATCGACCCGACGGCCGCCGAACATGCTGCGCGCGGCATCAAGATTGCCGCCCTCACGGCCGAAGCGCTGTGCGCCGAAATAGTTCGGCACGCCGCGCGCGGCGATCTCGGCCAGACGCTGCTCGATCGCCGCGTGTTCACCCGCCAGCGCACGCAGCCGCAGGCGGAAACGATTGCCCTTCAACGCGCCGCGGGGGAGCTTGCGGTTGTGCCAGATCTGGGTGATGACCGTGGCCTCGGGGTCTTCAAACGGCGTCGCCGGGGCGATGCGCTTGGGCAGGTGCAGGCTGAACCACTGGCGGGTGATGGCGTGGCGATCCTTCAGGCCCGCGTAGCCCACGCCCATCGGCGCGATGCCGGCCCACTTGGCCAGCTGCTTGGCGATCCAGGCGGTATTGGCGCTGCGCTTTTCGATCTCGACAAACAGGTGCTCGCCGCTGCCGCTGCGCTCGAAGCCCAGCACCTCGTCGACGCGGAAATCCTCCGGCTCGCTGCGGATGCGTGCGCTCAGCACCGACGGGCCCAAAGCGCGCGGGCGGCTCAGGTCAGCGCTCATGCCGACACCTGCTGCAGCAGCACCACGGCCTGGGCGGCGATGCCTTCTTCGCGACCGGTGAAACCCAACTTCTCGCTGGTGGTGGCCTTGACGCTGACCGCGTCGATCGCGACGCCCAGATCAGCGGCAAGATTCGCGCGCATCGCATCGATGTGCGGCAGCAGCTTCGGCCGCTCGCAGACCACCACGCTGTCGATGTTCACCACCGCATAGCCGCGTGCGCCCAGCATCGCCATCACCGCACGCAGCAGGCCGCGGCTGTCGGCGCCCTTCCAGGCGTCGTCGCTGGGCGGGAAGTGCTTGCCGATATCGCCCAAGGCCAGCGCACCCAGCAGTGCATCGCAGAGCGCGTGGATCAGCACATCGCCATCGGAGTGGGCGACGATGCCGCGGCCGTGCGGAATGCGCACGCCGCCCAGGGTGACGAAGTCGCCCGGGCCGAAGGCGTGGACGTCGTAGCCGGTGCCGATGCGGAACATGGCGGGATCCTGGGTTGCGATGCGGGGCGCGGATGGTGGTGCAGGCCGGGGCTGGCTGCAAGCCTCGCGGGAACAGGGCACAGCTCAGAACAGACCGGGCTGCTCCGGCAACGGCGTCGACCGGGCTTTGCGCGGCGAAGCCGGCGGCGCGCGGCCGCGCTCGACCTTGAGCGGCGCCAGATGCAGCGAAAGCGCGAAGGCTTCGGCTTCCAGCACCGACAGATCCAGCCACTGCCGCGCCTCCGCATGTGACACCAACACCGGCATGCGGTCGTGCACCTCAGCCACTTGGCCCCGCGCCTCGGTGGTCAGAATGGTGAAGCTCTCGACCGCCTCATCGCCCCGCTGCCAGCGCTCCCACAGGCCAGCAAACAGCAGCGCGCCGCCAGCCGCGGGTTCGAACAAGTGCGGCACCTTGCCGCCCGTCTCGTCCCGCCATTCGTACCAGCCCGACGCCGGAACCAGGCAGCGGCGCGCACGAAACGCGCCGCGGAACACGGGCTTCTCGGCCACACTCTCGACCCGCGCATTGAAGGCCGAGAACGCGGTGCTCGGCGTCTCCGACCAGGCCGGCACCAAGCCCCAGCGCAGCCGCGCGGCGCGCAGCGCGCCTTCGGCATCCAGCCGCAGCACCCAGGCCAAACTGGTCGGCGCGATGTTGAGCTCGATGCCGGGCGACGCATCGCTCGCGAGCACCGGCAGCGGCGAGGCCGCCGCATGCACTTCGGCCCAGGTGGTGGCATTGGTGTAGCGACCGCACATGCGGGGTCCCGGCGGTGGGCGAGCGGCTAGGCTAGCGCGAAGGGCGATGAGAGATCGGCACCGGGTCGGGCGATGTGGGCTGTGCGCCGTAATCTGTCAGCTGTGATCCGTCAGCTGCAGGGTGTGGGCTGCGCTGCGCCGCGTGTGCTGTGTGCTGTGTGCTGTGTGCTGTGTGCTGTGTGCTGTGTGCTGTGTGCTGTGTGCTGTGTGCTGTGTGCTGTGTGCTGTGTGCTGTGTGCTGTGTGCTGTGTGCTGTGTGCTGTGTGCTGTGTGCTG